>NZ_VCIW01000014.1 GCF_005765165.1 Paenibacillus antri
AAAGCATCTAAGCGTGAAGCCCCCCTCAAGATGAGATTTCCCTGCTTGAAGACCCCATGTAGACGACGTGGTTGATAGGTTCGGGGTGGAAGCGCGGCAACGCGTGGAGCTGACGAATACTAATCGGTCGAGGACTTATCCAACACAATTCGGAGTGTACAATTCAAGTTTCGCATCCAGTTTTCAGGGAGCAACCCTTGAACTATATAGGTTTGGTGATAATGGCGGAAGGGAACCACGCGTACCCATCCCGAACACGAACGTTAAGCCTTCCAGCGCCGATGGTACTTGGACCGCAGGGTCCCGGGAGAGTAGGACGTCGCCAAGCCGAGAAGCAAAGAACGCCTCTAGATCGAGTCATCGATCCGGGGGCCTTTTTTTCGTATGTAATCATTCCAGTCTTTACGCCGTATTCCGACCGCTGCGGGCCTCCATAATAACCAACAGGAGGTGGGTCAGGAATGATAAAATCTCGACCGTGGTTGATTTGTCTACTTCTCCTCGCATTGGTTGCAGTTGGATGCGCGAACGGGTCAGCGACGGAAGCACCCCGAGATCGACCGCTGAACGCGGCATCGAGCGGAACGGACGGACGGCCGGAGGGAAACGTGGTACAGCAGCCCCTTCTCGACGTCGTGGAACCAGAGGCGAATCCCGAAACAGAAAAGCCGGATCTCGCCGGCCAACCGTCGACCGAGACGCGCAAGCCGGACGAAGCCCCGCAAACGAAAGCGCATGCAGTGCTGCCCGAGAAGAAACGCAGAGTAGACATCAAGGGCGTCTACGTATCGCCGCACGCGCTGCATGGGAAGCGGTGGAAGAAAATCGAGAAGCTGCTGAGAGACACAGAACTGAACGCGCTGGTGATCGACGCGAAGAGCGACTACGGCAGATTGACGTATCCTTCGAAGATTGCCGCCGCGAAGGAGATCGACGCGGACAGCGAAGCGAAGATCGGCGATTTGGCCTCTTATCTAAACCCCCTCAAGAAAAACAATACTTATCTAATCGCACGCATCGTCACGTTCAAAGACCCTTACTTAGCCGCCAAGAAACCCGAATGGGCGATGAAGCGGAAAGACGGCTCCGTATGGCGCGATAAGCGAGGCGTCTCCTGGGTCGATCCGTACAACGAAGAGGTGTGGGAGTACAATATCGAAATCGTGGAAGAGGCGATCGCGGCCGGATTCGACGAAGTTCAATTCGATTACGTGCGGTTTCCCGAGCAAGTCGGAGCGGTCGATCGAGAGGTCGTCTTCCGCAATCCCGGCAACGAGACGAAGGATCAGATCATTCAGCGGTTTCTTCGAACGGCTACGCGGCGCGTTCATGAGGCGGGCGGGTTTACGTCGGCGGACGTCTTCGGATTAACGACGACGGCGAAAGACGGCATGGGCATCGGTCAGAAGTGGGAGCTGCTGGCTCAAGAGGTAGACGCCATCTCGCCGATGGTGTACCCGTCCCATTACGCGAAGGGGAGCTACGGCGTGCAACACCCCGACCTGAAGCCCTACAAGATCGTGAAGGAAGCGATCGCGGACGCGAAGTCGCGGAACGAGGCGTTGACGCGCAATCAAGAACATGCGGCGGCTCTGCGCCCGTGGCTGCAGGATTTTACGGCGAAATGGGTGAAGCCGCACCGAACGTATCGGCAAGCGGAAGTGCGAGAACAGATTCAAGCATTGAAGGAATTAGGCATTAGACAATATCTTTTGTGGAATCCTAGCTCAGACTACTCGTTCTAGCGTTCCTTGACCCATATATTTGACTTTGATACTATTGGCTGTAATGAAAATCGAGGAGGGTCACCCTTGACTTGGGAAAATAAATTTGCAAAAGAAGGTCTAACGTTCGACGACGTGCTGCTCGTGCCTCGCCGGTCCGACGTGTTGCCCCGGGAAGCGGACGTATCGACGAAGCTGGGCCCGAACTTGCAATTAAACATTCCGCTGCTCAGCGCGGGGATGGATACGGTCACGGAGTCCAAGCTGGCGATCGCGATCGCGCGCGAGGGCGGAATCGGCATCATTCATAAAAATATGTCCGTCGCCCAACAAGCGGAAGAGGTCGATCGGGTGAAGCGTTCGGAGAGCGGCGTCATTACGAATCCGTTCTCGTTGACGCCGGATCATCATGTGTACGATGCCGAGGAGTTGATGGGCAAGTACCGTATTTCCGGCGTGCCGATCGTGGACGAGTCCAATAAGCTGGTTGGAATCCTGACGAATCGCGATCTTCGATTCGTTCACGACTATTCCATTAAGATCAAAGAAGTGATGACCCGGGAAAACTTGGTCACGGCGCCCGTCGGTACGACGCTGCAAGAAGCGGAAGGGATTCTTCAGAAGCATAAGATCGAGAAGCTCCCGCTCGTCGACGACGCGTATCAGCTGAAGGGCCTCATCACGATCAAGGATATCGAGAAGGCCATTCAATTCCCTCATGCCGCCAAGGACGCTCAAGGACGCCTCGTCGTCGGCGCGGCGGTCGGCATCAGCAAGGATACGTTCGAGCGCGCGGCCGCGCTGGTGGAGGCGGAGGTCGACGTTCTCGTCGTCGATTCCGCGCACGGGGCGCACGTGAACATCATCGAGACGGTCCGCAAGCTCCGCCAAGCGTATCCGAACCTGCTCATCGTCGCAGGCAACGTGGCCACGGCGGAAGCGACGCGCGAGTTGATCGAAGCCGGCGCATCGGTCGTGAAGGTCGGCATCGGACCGGGTTCGATCTGCACGACGCGGATCATCGCCGGCATCGGCGTGCCGCAGGTAACGGCGATCTACGATTGCGCGAACGCGGCGCGGGAGTACAACGTACCGATCATCGCCGACGGCGGGATCAAGTACTCCGGCGACGTAACGAAGGCGATCGCGGCCGGCGCGAACGCGGTCATGATCGGTTCGCTGTTCGCGGGAACGGAGGAGAGCCCGGGCGAATCGGAAATTTTCCAAGGTCGCCGCTTCAAGGTATACCGGGGCATGGGATCGATCGGCGCGATGAAAGAAGGCAGCAAGGATCGATACTTCCAGGAGAACGAAAGCAAGCTCGTACCGGAAGGGATCGAAGGTCGCGTACCGTATAAGGGTCCGCTGAAGGATACGATCCATCAGTTGGTGGGCGGACTTCGTTCCGGCATGGGCTACTGCGGCACGAAGACGATCGACGAGCTTCGCCTCGACACGCAATTCGTCAGAATCACGGGCGCGGGACTCCGCGAGAGCCACCCGCACGACGTGCAAATTACGAAGGAAGCGCCGAACTATTCGTTGTAATCGGCGATCGGGCGGGGCTTCGGCCTCGCCCTTTTTCCATTATAACCCTCCGGGCTTCCGTCGCTTTGGTCGTCTCGGAACCTATGATACAATAAGGAAATGGAATTCTATTAAGACGGGTAAAGGAGAATGAATGAAGTGATGGTGACCAAGCGCAAACGTTTCGGCCGAGCGGCTGTGATTCTATCATGTGCGATACTAGCTCAGACGTTCTCGCCCTTCCTGCATAACGCGAAGGCCGCGGAACAAGTCGATCTCGGGCTGAACGTGAACGCGGCGGTGTTGATGGATGCGGAAACCGGGCAAATCTTGTATGCGGAAAACGAGAACGAGCCCTATCAACCGGCCAGTATGACGAAGATGATGACAGAGTACTTGATCATGGAAGAAATCGAAGCCGGCCGCATGACATGGGAAGACATGATTTTCACGACGGAGCACGCCGCGGATGCGATCGGCTCCGGGCAACAGATGGCCGAAGGCGTCTCCTATCCGGCTAAGAAAGTGTTCGAGCTGCTGTCGATTTACTCGGGGAACGACGCGGCGGTCGCGTTCGCCGATCATATCGGCGGCACGGAAGAGCAGTTCGCGAAGTTGATGAACGAAACGGCGAAGAAGTTAGGGCTATCGTCCGGCACTTATTTCATTAATTCTACCGGTTTGTCGCGTAGGGATATGGGAAAGTATGCGCCGACTACGTTGGAAGGCGAGACGCTGTTAACGGCGCTGGACGCGGCGAAGCTGGCGCAAGCGATCGTTCTTGAGCATCCCGAGGTGTTGGAATTCACGAAAATTCCGTCGCTGAAGTTTAACGAGGCGGATGCGAAGCCGATGGTCAACTGGAACTGGATGGTCGAGGGGAATAAAGAGAATCAGAATTTTAAATCCTATGCGTATGACGGGTTAGACGGCTTGAAGACGGGACATACGTCCGATGCCGGTTATTGCTTTACGGGAACCGCGGAGCGGAACGGCATGCGGCTGATCAGCGTCGTCATGGGCGCCGAATCCGAGAAAGCGCGGTTCAACGAGACGCGCAAGCTGCTCGATTACGGCTTCAACAGCTTCGAGAAGCGCACGATTCTGTCCGCGAAGACGGAGCTGCCTGATCTGAAGACCGTACACATTCCGAACGCCCTAAATCAAGAGGTTCCGGTCGTAGTCGGCCAAGGCATCGAGCTGATCGTAGCCAAGACGGAGCAGGCGACGCCGCAATTGACGGCGAACGTGTACCCGGAGGATCAATTGAAGGCGCCGCTGAAGGCGGAGGACCAGGTTGGCACCGTGACGGTCGTGTATGGAGACCGTACGATGGAAGTGCCGCTCATCGTGACGGAGGACGTCGAGAAGGCGGGCTGGTTCCGCATGCTGATGCGGGGCATCGGAGGATTCTTTTCGGGCTTGTTCGGGGGCATCGTGGGTCTTTTTAAATAAGACCCATTGTTGCTAAGCCTTGACGGAATGTGTAAAATATAGTTTCAGTAATCATTGTTTCGGACATGAAGCGGAGGGCAAGGAAATGGTGCAAACGGGAACTTCTCGCGTTAAGCGGGGTATGGCTGAAATGCAAAAAGGCGGCGTCATCATGGACGTCATGAATGCGGAGCAAGCGAAGATCGCGGAAGCGGCCGGCGCATCGGCGGTTATGGCGCTCGAGCGGGTTCCGGCGGACATTCGCGCCGCGGGCGGCGTCGCTCGGATGGCGGACCCGACTGTCGTAGAGGAAGTGACCAAAGTCGTCTCCATTCCGGTCATGGCGAAAGCGCGGATCGGCCACTTCGTCGAAGCGAAGATCCTCGAGGCGCTCGGCGTCGACTATATCGACGAGAGCGAAGTATTGACGCCGGCCGACGAGGTCTATCATATCAATAAGAACGACTTCACCGTACCGTTCGTGTGCGGCGCCCGCGACTTGGGCGAAGCGCTTCGCCGCATCGGCGAAGGCGCATCGATGCTGCGGACGAAGGGCGAACCGGGGACGGGCAACATCGTCGAAGCGGTTCGGCATATGCGGATGATCCAAGCGCAAATTCGCAAGGTGCAGAGCATGTCGAAGGACGAACTGATGGCCGAAGCGAAAAACCTCGGCGCTCCGTACGATCTGATCCTCTACGTGAACGAGAACGGCAAGCTGCCGGTCGTCAACTTCGCGGCGGGCGGCGTGGCGACGCCGGCGGATGCGGCGCTCATGATGCATCTCGGCGCGGACGGCGTCTTCGTCGGCTCCGGCATCTTCAAGTCCGACAATCCGGAGAAGTTCGCGAAGGCGATCGTCGAAGCGACGACGCATTACACGGACTACGGCTTGATCGCCGAGCTGTCCAAGAACTTGGGCACGCCGATGAAGGGGATCGAAATTTCGAAGCTGGAATCGAATCAAAGAATGCAGGAGCGGGGTTGGTAAAACTCCCCGCTTTTTCTATATTAGAGCGGATTGCGAGGGGAGCGCCGATGAACGTCGGAGTACTGGCGCTGCAGGGCGCGGTAGCGGAACACATTAGAAGCATTGAAAGCTGCGGAGCGAACGGCGTCGTCGTGAAACGGACGGAGCAGTTGGACGAGTTGGACGGCTTAATCATCCCCGGGGGGGAGAGCACGACGATCGGCAAGCTGATGCGGACATACGGATTCTTGGATGCGATTAGGGACTTCTCCGCCAAGAAGAAGCCGATCTTCGGCACGTGCGCGGGTCTCATCGTGCTTGCGGAGCGCATCTCCGGCGAGGAGAGCGCACACCTCGGTCTCATGGATATCACCGTGGCGCGCAACGCCTTCGGCCGCCAGCGGGAAAGCTTCGAGATCGATCTGGCCATGAAGGACTGGGACCGCCCGGTTCGCGCGGTGTTCATTCGAGCGCCGATCATCGAGAGCGCCGGGTCCGAAGTGGACGTCTTAGCCACGTACCGAGACGGCATCGTCGCGGTGCGGCAAGAACATCTGCTCGGAGCGTCGTTCCATCCGGAACTGACGGACGACAACAGCATGCATGCGTATTTTACGGAAATGATTCGGCAGTACAGCGCTTAAGTTTCTCGTAGCCGTCTGAGGAGGTTGTAGTTGTGTTAGATATGAAGTTGCTTCGCAACGATTATGAGCGCGTGAAGCAAGCATTGCTCGCGCGCGGCGGCAAGGCCCTGCCCGAGCTCGAAGCGTTCACGGCGGTCGACGCCCGACGTCGGGAGCTGCTCCAAGAGAGCGAGTCGCTGAAGAACCGGCGGAACACGGTATCGCAGGAAGTCGCGCGGAAGAAGAAAGCGGGAGAGGACGCCGAAGATTTGATCCTCGAGATGAGAGACGTATCCGATCGGATCAAGGCGTTGGACGACGAGACGAGGATCGTCGAGGAGCAGCTCGATGCGATCCTCATGTCGATTCCGAACGTGACTCACGAGAGCGTACCGGTCGGGTCTTCCGAAGAAGACAACGTGGAGGTTCGCCGCCTTCTCGAGCCGAGAAGCTTCGACTTCGAGCCGAAGCCGCATTGGGATGTCGCCGCCGCGCTCGGCATCGTCGATACGGAAGCCGCGAGCAAGGTGACGGGATCGCGGTTCGTTTTCTATAAGGGTCTTGGGGCTCGACTGGAGCGGGCGTTGATCAACTTCATGCTCGACTTGCACACGGGCGAACACGGCTACGAAGAGCTGACGCCGCCGATGATCGTGAACAGCGACAGCCTGCGCGGAACGGGACAGCTTCCGAAGTTCGCAGAGGACGTGTTCAAGCTGGAAGGACTGGACTACTTCTTAGTGCCGACGGCGGAAGTACCGGTTACGAACTTCCATCGCGAAGAAATCTTGAACGCCGCCGATCTGCCGAAGTATTATACCGCCTACAGCGCTTGCTTCCGTTCGGAAGCGGGATCGGCGGGGCGCGATACGCGCGGTCTCATCCGGCTGCACCAGTTCCATAAGGTCGAGCTCATCAAGGTCACGACGCCGGAGAGCTCGTACGAGGAGTTGGAGGCGATGACGGCGAACGCGGAGAAGGTGCTGCAGCTTCTCGGGTTGCCTTACCGCGTTCTGGCGCTCTGCACGGGCGATATCGGCTTCACCGCGGCCAAGACGTACGACCTGGAGGTATGGCTGCCGAGCGCGGGCATGTACCGCGAAATCTCGTCCTGCAGCAATACCGAAGACTTCCAGGCGCGGCGCGCGCAAATCCGGTTCCGCCGGGACGCGAAGTCCAAGCCGGAATTCGTGCATACGCTGAACGGTTCGGGCCTCGCGATCGATCGGACGATCGCCGCGATCTTGGAGAACTATCAGCAGGAGGACGGCAGCGTCGTCATTCCGGAAGCGTTGGTGCCGTATATGGGCGGAGCGACGGTTATTGCCAAGAAGTAAGGCATTGTAGCGGCTAGGCGAAGTGTGATACAATGCTGTTTATCGCGGAGAGGTGGTCGAGTGGTTTAAGGCAGCGGTCTTGAAAACCGCCGTAGTCGTGAGGCTACCGTGGGTTCGAATCCCACCCTCTCTGCCATAACCTACATAGGACGTTTCAGAGAGCGGGCGACCGCTCTCTTTTTTATTTTTATGGCAAAGGACCGCGCGCATATTTCCCCTCCGGAAATCGAATCTTAACAAACGGAGGTGTGTCACCATGACCAAGACGGACATTCTGACCGTGAATCCGCAGGAGCTGGCCAGAGCGTGGAACGAAACGCTGCCGCTTTTGCTCGGCCCGTCCGACAAGGCGACGGTCGTCGCCGACGAACGCGACGCCAACGTGCTTCGCATTCATATCGACACCGCGGGGCGCAGTATGTATTCATTCGATTTTAAGTGCACGTATGTGGACTCGCGCGAAGTGAAGGTCGAAATCGTGGATGCCGAGCGCGGCCACGACCAAGCCGACGAAACCCGCGAGATCATTCAATCGTTGATCGAAGACTACGTTCGCCATATCCACGAATGCGCGCAACGACTGAAGGGGCTGACGAACGCATGACGAAGGCGAAGAACGGATGGGATAAGAACCTCACCAATGTCGTGGAGGCGCTGGACGTGCCCGATTTGCCGGCGCTCGAAAACCAGCAGCGGAACCAGGACAAGAACGACCGCCGTCACCAAGACCGGCTGAACGTCGGATCGCACTGGCATGAGGCGGAACAAAATCATCAAGCAGGGGAGGACTGAGGGGCCATGAGCAAGAGGGGCACATACACCGTCGATCCTCATATCGGGCAAGATCACGAGAACCCGGTGCGACATCGGAAGGATCCGGCCCACCCGGTAGAACCGCTGTCCGGCTCGAAGAAAGTGAAAAACCTGCAGCATTCTCGGAAAAATCACGGAGAAGGATCGTAACGCCAAAGCGGGCCGCCCCTAGAGGACGGCCCGCTTTCGATCGTGCATGTCGTCATTTCGGAACGACGATGGACTTGATCATCGGATAGAAGCGAGGGGAGACGCCTTCGGCCGCCTCCGAGTTCGGGAAGTTCAACGTAAAGCGGAACAGCGTTCCGTCGATCTTCATCGCGATCATATTCACCGAGCCGGAGGCGCCGCTCGCATGCAATATAAATGCCGCCTTCGACCGAATGTCCTCGTCGAAGAACGACTCCTTCATATCCGCGATATTGTCTCCTACGGCTTTCAGAGCGTCCTCCGCGGACGACCGCAGCGCCGTCAAGTCGGTGTCTTCGGGAAGCGGCTCGATGCGGAGGAAGAACTCCGGGAATTCCTTATGGAATACCATATCCTTCCCCGGCTCCTCCGGCGTAAATTCGAAGCCCTCCATCAAATAGAAGACGTACCCTAACTCGCTCTCCGTCAGCGAAGCGGGTACCGCCTCCGTCATCCCTTCCACAGTGACGTTCAGCTCGGTCCGCTCCGGCAGCGTCTTGGCGTCCGCGGCGGGCGCCTCCGCCGAAGGCGTCTGCTCGTCGGCCGGCTGCTCCGGAGCGGCCGGCGTCTTCGCTTCTTCCTGCGCAGCGCCTCCCGCGGCCGGGGGATCGGCGGCTTCCTCCTTCGCGCCGCCGCCGGAGCACGCGGCGAGCACTGCGATCAATGCGGCAGTCAACAATAAGCCGCTCTTCTTGACATATACGCGTTTCATGCTTGATCGACCTCCTTCGTTACTAGTATTGACGAAACGAGCGGGTTTATTGTTTCAAGCGACGAGTTCGCGCGGCTTTACCGGCGAGGGACTTTCGGGGGATGTCAATTGTAAACAATCGAACTTTGAACACTGGTAAAAAACATACAATAAAGCGGTTACAACCTTGATGATTCCTATACTTTTTTCGTTAACTGGGGAATTTTCACAAATCATGAAAATAGGCTGAAATTAGTGTTCGACAAGAATGGGAATTTGATGTACATTGAGACTATGACTCTATTAAAGTGGTGACAGATGCATGAGCTTAGACCTACAATTCTTTATAAATATGTTCTTTTCCCTTTTGGATTTTACGGGGTTTACTCTCTTATCCTTATCTATCTATCGCATCCCGATTACGCTATACTGGAAGAGACTGCTAGTCATCCAATTCGTGTTTGTGTCGGTTATGCTCATCCATGACTATGTGCTGATGAATAAAGATTTCTACACTTTGAGTATTGCATGTACGGCGATTATCCTTTCTACGTTCCTTCTGCGCATCCCGTTCTTATACTCCTCGTTGATCTGGGGGACCGGATACTTAATCAACAACGTCATGCAAGGGATCATCGTTTTAGGCATCACCGGATCCGGCATCTTGAGCACCGACCAGCTCGTGAACAGTCCGTTGCTTCGCAACTTGTTCATGCTGATCTTCTTCCTGATCAACTTGTCCATCGTCCTCTTTATCGAGAAGAAGCGCCTAGGATTCATGTTCATTATGAATCGGTTCCGACTTCAGAAGCGCAATATCCAGATGAAGGATCTCTTCATCGCCACGTTATTCATCTGTACCGTCAGCTTAGGACAGCTCGGCGCCGTAAGCTTTATGTCGAATAAGACGAACGAATATCTTCTCATTACCTTGTTGACCATGATCGTCATCTCGCTGATCGGCCTGTACATCACTTACCGAATGAACATGAAGGAAATCGACGAGAGATTCAGTTCGTTACGGGGGAAGAACCGTTGATCGATAAACTCTCTTTACGAATCGCCACATTCATCCGACAGAACAACGAGCAGGCGGCGTCGATGGATGTTCTCATGTTTTCGCTGGCCGTCGTATTGAACGCCATCTTCGTCGCGGTCATGATTATCATCATCGCCATCTTCACGAACCGGCTTCCGGAAGCGTTGGCGCTCTTGGCTTCGTTCGTTACGCTTCGATTTTTCAGCGGCGGCATGCACCTTCCGACGTCGAAGCTGTGCAACTTCATCTCCATCGGCCTCTTCGTCGTCTTAATGCTGCTCCCGGTTTCGTACTGGAATGCGGGCCTCGTGTTGAATAGCGCGGCATTGGCGTTCGTCCTGCTGTTCGCTCCGACGAAGGATATCATGCATTTGAACTTACTCGGCCCTAAGTATACCATTCATTTCAAAATCGTATGCGTGCTGCTTGTCTCGGTAAACTTCTGGATTCAGTCCCCGATATTGGCGTTGGCATTCTTCTCTCAGACCCTCACCTTGACGCCGATTGCTTATAAGGGTGTAGCCTTGTTTGAGAGGAGGTGATTACGGATGAAACATCGCATCGCTTTGGCTGCGAACGCGGTATTGGCAGCAATCGCAACGGTGGTAATGACGAGCGCCAGCTCCTGGCTCTTGTACCGCCCGGAAATTCCTGCTGAACTGCAACGCAAGCAATAGTCCTTTTTTATGGAAAACGTAAACATCAGTACGTGACAAAGCCCACTCGATTCTCGGATCGGTGGACTTTGTCATTTTCAGGGAAGGTGCGGAATGCAGATGCGAATCTTACTCGATCGTCGTTGGTGGTTGATCGCGATGGCCGCCGCGGTATTAGTACTGCAATGGTGTTACCCGACCGCCGCGATGACGATCTGGCCTCCGTTCGCTATCGTCGCCGCCGCGATCGCGATGTTCTGGAGCGAACTGCGAACGTACGACTGGGGGGCGTTGAAGCGGGGGGCGTTCTGGGAGGCCGTCTTCTACGCCGTCACCCAAGGCATGATCGCGCAGGCGGCGGGCATCGTCGTGGTCCAGTACGGATTCGGCGTCGCTTCGCCCGCGCTTCCGTTCGCGCTGACGCCGGGGGTCGTGATCAGCGCCGTAGTGTTTTCAGGAATTCTGGAGGAGCTCGTTTACCGCAAATCGCTGTTCGGACTGATCGATCGGAAAATAGGCTTCTGGCCCGCCGCCTGCGTCAGCTCGGTGCTCTTCGCCTTGGCTCACGCCAACGTATCCGCTTATCTCGGGTATTTCCTGCTCGGGCTCGTCTGGTGCCGGGCGTACCGTAGAATGGGCAATATCGGCATCGTCATCGCCGCGCATATGGCGTTCAACGTCATCGCGATGTTCGTTATGGCCGGAAGAGGGTAATCGCGAGAATATAGAGGACGATCAGATGCGCCGGGTAAAACGACCGCCACAGCCAGCTCGGCGCCCTATAGGAGGCTTTCGCCAGGGCGGACGGCGCATAAGCGACGACGAGCGTCGGGAGGATGCTGAAGACCTGCAAGGGAGCTTGAAATAATAACACATATATGATGTTCAGTCCGAAGTGCGATAGCAGCGTAACGTGACGGGTCGTATAACGGAAAATCAACAAGAGCAGCAAGCCGTAAGCCCCGTAATCGAATGCGACGGCTTCCAAGAGCACGGCGGCGGCGATCGGGAACGCGTACCCGAGCGGGTTGTCTTTCCACCGTTCCATCCCGTAGACGGCCGCGGCGGAGACGAAGAACGTACCGATGACGTTGATCGTGTACGTATCGAACAACAGAGCGAAAGGCGCCTGAGAGATAACGGCGAGCAGCGCGAGGCGAAGAAGATATTTCGGAACGCTTCGCGTTCGAGACAGTCCGACGGCGATCAAATATGTATAAACCGGGAACGCGATCCGCCCTACGATCCGCCAGATCGGCGAATCCGGGAACCAGACGATTCCGATATGGTCGATCAACATCGTAATCATCGCGACCCATTGCATGATAAGGAAACCCCTCTCGATGAACTCCCCTCATTATAACACGGCTCGTCTACATAATTTGCCAAGGAAAAGAGAACGATACTTCTGTCCGAAATTCAAGACCGACAGGAGGAAACAACCATGCGTTGGTTCGTACCGATTACGATCGCGATCGCAGTTACCGTATTAGGTGCGGGAACCGCCGCGGCGGAGCATCGCGAAGACGGAAAGGCGCATCATCAGCGGCGGCCTTCCGCGCACGTCATGGCCGCCCCTTCCCACCAAGCGATGTATATGCAGCTGCTCGCGGAGAAGTACGCGCCGGAGACGGCGGCGGCGTGGAAGCAGACGATGGCGGAGCGCGTCGCACTGATGAACGAGCTTCAAGAGCTGAAGAAAGCCGGCAAGTGGAAGCGGGAAGACGCGAAGGCGAAGATGGAGCGCATGGCGGAGGAGAAGGGCGAGGCCATGAAGGAGCATGTGGCGCTGGTCGAGCAGTTCACGCAGGCCGTCCAAGCGGAAGACGCGAAGGCGATCAAAGCCGTATTGCCGAAGCTGCTCGCGTCCGAACAGAAGCTGAACGAGACGCTGCGCCAGTGGGTCGAGAGCGCGAGACAAGCGAAAAGCTCATAGGTCGGAAAAAGAAAAACCGTCTCGTTCGGCGTAAGCCGGACGGACGGTTTGATTTGTGATATGAGTGGTCGAGACGACAGGATTCGAACCTGCGACCTCTTGCTCCCGAAGCAAGCGCTCTACCAAGCTGAGCCACGTCTCGACGTTGTTGCCGTACAAGCGACGACATGTACTAATTTAACACGAAATTATACCGGACGCAAGTGGAAAATGATGGCGCGCCACGGGGGGACTCGAACCCCCGACGCATAGTTTAGGAAACTATCGCTCTATCCGGCTGAGCTACGGGCGCGCAGTGGAAATATAATATCACGTACGAGGCTTGTCAGGCAAGGCGTCAAAACGTCTTCGCGAATTGGGTGATCGTAATGTCCGGCGCGATTTCCACGAGACCCGTCGGTTGAAACCCGTGCCTCTCGTACAAGCTTACGGCGGGCGCGTTCGCGGTACCGGTCGAGACGATTGCCTTGCGAAGCCCGGGCAGGTTCAGGACGGATGCAAGAAGCTTCGAGGCGATGCCGAGGCGGAACCGGTCCGGATGCACCATCATGCGGTGAACGTCCAACGTCTCGCCGCCGTCGATCCGCTTATAGGAGATCGCGCCGACGAGGCGGCCGCCGGTCTCGAAGCAGCCGACGAACGATTCGCCGCAAGCGGCGAGCGTCTCGGGCGTATCCAGCAGCGGAGGAATCGTATCGAGCCCGATGAGGCGGGCTTCGACGGGGTAGGACGCCTGCTGCAATTCATGCACCGCCCGCGCATGCGCCGGATCGGCGATATCGAACGGCCGGTACTCGAAGCCGTCCTTCGACTTCTTCCTGAGCCGCCGGAAGAAGTCGCTCAGCATGGCGCCGCACTCCGCTTGGAGCACGCCGGACGTTACCTCGGTAACGTGATTGAACCGGTCGTCCTGCAGCAAATTCATGAGCGTGCCGCAGCAGCCGGCTTTCGGATCGGGCGCGCCGTAGACGACGCGTCGAATGCGCGATTGCAGAATCGCGCCCGCGCACATCGGACACGGCTCCAGCGTAACGTATAGGTCGCAGTCGGTAAGCCGCCAGGCGTCCAACGCTTCGCTGGCCTCTTTGATCGCGACCATTTCGGCGTGCGCGGTCGGATCGCGGCCGGTTTCCCGCAGGTTATGTCCTCGGCCGATGACGACGCCGTCTTTCACGATGACGGCGCCGATCGGCACTTCCGCGAGCAGCTCGGCCTTGCGGGCTTCCGCGATCGCTTCTTCCATCCACCGTTGGTCTTGGGATGGCGATCCGTTTTCCATATGTAAATTCCTCCGATTGTGGATAAATTACGCGAACAAATATTCTTTTGTGCACATGCTGTGAATAAAATTGTGGATAACTCAACTCGCTTGTGGACTTGTTGGTATTATACTATATAATAAGAAAAGCTTCTTCGATCCACAGGGAAGCTCTTCTTGCCATGTCAGTACATTTCTATAGGATGATAAGCGACTGACGGGATCATACGGAATCGGATCATAAAGACAGGAGTTGTTACGATAGATGGCATTGAAAGCAGGAATCGTCGGGTTGCCGAACGTAGGGAAATCCACGTTGTTTAACGCGATCACGCAGGCGGGCGCGGAGTCCGCGAATTACCCGTTCTGTACGATCGATCCGAACGTAGGGGTCGTCGAGGTGCCGGATCCGCGGCTCGGCAAGCTGGCCGACATCGTGCACCCGGAGCGGATCGTGCCGACGGCGTTCGAGTTCGTCGATATCGCGGGTCTCGTGAAAGGCGCGAGCAAGGGCGAAGGCCTCGGCAACAAGTTCTTGGCTCACATTCGCGAGGTGGACGCGATCGTTCACGTCGTCCGCTGCTTCGTGGACGAGAACATTACGCACGTCTCGGGCGGGGTGAACCCGATCAGCGACATCGAGACGATCAATCTCGAATTGATTCTGGCCGATATCGAATCGGTGGAGAAGCGGCTGGAGCGTTCCCGGAAAAACATGAAGGGCGGGGACAAGAAGGTGCTCGCCGAGGTGGAGCTGCTCGAGCGGCTGAAAGAGACGTTGTATAACGATAAACCGGCTCGCAGCATGGAGATGACGGACGAAGATCGTCTGCTCGTTCGGGACCTTCACTTAATTACGATGAAGCCGGTGCTGTACGCGGCCAACGTGAGCGAGTCGGAGGCGGCGAACTCGGAAGGCAATCCGTACGTTCAGAAGGTGCGGGAATTCGCGGCGTCGGAAGGCAACGAGGTCGTGCCGATCAGCGCGAAGGTCGAATCCGAAATCGCGGAGCTCGAGGGCGACGACAAGGCGATGTTCCTCGAGGAGCTGGGGCTGCAGGAATCCGGCTTGGATCGGCTCATCCAAGCTGCGTATAAGCTGCTTGGTTTGTACACGTACTTCACGGCCGGCGTGCAAGAGGTTCGGGCATGGACGATCCGCAAGGGGACGAAGGCGCCTCAAGCGGCGGGCGTCATCCACACCGACTTCGAGCGCGGCTTCATTCGCGCCGAGGTCGTGGCGTATGAAGATTTGATCGCGGCAGGCTCGATGAACGGCGCGAAGGAGCGGGGCCAGCTGCGCCTCGAAGGCAAGGAATACGTCGTCAACGACGGGGACGTTATGCATTTCCGATTTAACGTATAGAAGAAGCGAAATGGAGCGTGCTTCGCCGGCCGGGCGGGGCGCGCTTTCCCTTTTTCCCCGGAATTGCAAATTGACATTCGTTTTTGGGGAACCATATACTAAAAGGATGAACACGACAACGAAAGTAAGAGGTGACCAGTCCATGCTTGATCGTCTACAAGCGCTTGCCGACCGGTACGATAAGCTTAGCGAGCTGCTTTGCGATCCGGATGTGGCGAACGACAACAAGAAGCTGCGCGAATACTCCAAGGAGCAGTCCGATCTCCAGGAAGTGTACGACGCGTATCAAGAATATAAAACGGTGAGCGAACAGCTGGCCGACGCGAAGACGATGCTCGGAGAGAAGCTAGACGACGAGATGCGCGAGCTCGTGAAGATGGAAGTGTCGGAGCTGTCCGAGCGGAAGGAGCAGCTCGAGGCGCAAATCCACGTGCTGCTGATGCCGAAGGATCCGAACGACGATAAGAACGTCATCGTGGAAATCCGCGGCGCCGCGGGCGGCGAAGAAGCGGCGTTGTTCGCGGGCTCGCTGTACCGGATGTACACGAAGTACGCGGATGCGCAAGGCTGGCGCGTCGAGCTGATGGAAGCGAACGAGAGCGACCTCGGCGGCTTCAAGGAGATCATCTTCATGATCAAGGGCAAGGGCGCGTACAGCAAGCTGAAGTTCGAGAGCGGCGCGCATCGCGTGCAGCGGGTGCCGGAGACGGAATCCGGCGGACGGATCCACACGTCGACGTCGACCGTCGTCGTCATGCCCGAAGTCGAGGACATCGAGGTCGAGGTGAAGGAGAGCGACATCCGCGTCGATACGTTCTGCTCGAGCGGCGCCGGCGGCCAGTCGGTCAACACGACGAAGTCGGCGGTTCGCGTGACGCACGTGCCGACGGGCATCGTGGCGACGTGCCAGGACGGCAAGTCGCAAAACTCGAACAAAGAGATGGCGCTTCGCGTCCTGCGCGCGCGCATCTACGAGAAGATGATGCAGGAAGAGACGGCGAAATACGATTCCGAGCGCCGCTCCAAGGTCGGCACGGGCGACCGGAGCGAACGGATTCGGACCTACAACTTCCCGCAAAGCCGCGTGACCGATCACCGGATCGGCCTCACGCTGCATAAGCTCGACCAAGTGATGGACGGCGATCTGGACGAGATCGTCTCGGCGCTGACCGTCGCATCCCAGTCCGAGATGGTCGAGAGAGGGGAATATTCCGCGTGATGACAGTCAGAGAAGCCTTCATGAGGGCTTCTTCTTTTTTAGGGGAGCGGGGGACGAGCGAAGCGCCGGCGTCGGCGGAGCTGCTTCTGCAGTACGTCCTCGGCGTGACGCGGACGAAGCTGCTCGCCATCTGGAGCGATGCGATCGACGAGGACGCGTTCGAGCGGTTATGGGCGCTGTTGCAGCGCCGCGCCGCGGGCGAGCCGGTGCAGTACATTATGGGCGAGGCGTATTTCTACGGACGGCGGTTCGCGGTCGATAAGACGGTGCTCATCCCGCGCCCGGAGACGGAGCTGCTCGCGGAGCGGGTGCTGCTGCTCGGCACCGAGCTGTGGGGCGCCGCGGGGGCGCCGCGCGTCGTGGACGTCGGCACGGGCAGCGGCGCGATCGCGGTGACGCTGGCGGCCGAGCGGCCGTCTTGGCGCGTCGCGGCGAGCGACATTAGCCCGGAGGCGCTCGAGACGGCGCGGCGCAACGCCGAGGCGAACGGGGCCTCGCTCGAGTTTCTGCTCGGCGACCTGCTCGAGCCGGCGGCGAAGGCGTACGGCGGCGGCGGGATCGATATTCTCGTCTCGAATCCGCCGTATATTCGATCGGCGGACATGGCCGAGCTGCAGGTCGAGGTGCGGGAGTTCGAGCCGCATCTGGCGCTCGACGGCGGCGAGGACGGCTTGGATCCGTATCGTCGGCTGCTGGCGCAGATGGCGTCGTTCGGCGTCCGGCCGCGGATCGTCGGTTTCGAATGCGGACTCGGACAAGCCCGCGACTTGGCGAAGCTGCTCCAAGCGGCGGGGCGGTGGACGGACGTGTCGATCGTGGAGGATTACGCGGGGATCGAACGTCATGTAATCGGGGTGCGGAAGTAGCTTCGAAAAAAAATGCTAGATTGCTAGGTTTAGAGATTGCGGCGGGTGCCCATACTGAGACTATTATAACAAGTCTTAGAGGGGGCAACCCAACGTGAAACAACCATCATCCTTTATGAAATCTTTCGTACTCGTCGTCGGCATGGTCATGATGCTCGTAGCATCCTGGGAATATAGCAAGGCGGATCCGGTGTTAGCGGAGGCGCAAGCGATATCGGATTCGACGATTCCGGCGGAATCGATTCGTCTGCGCATTCTGGCCGATTCCGATGCCCCTGCGGATCAAGCGCTGAAGCGTCGCGTGCGCGACGCGGTCATCGCGTCGATGAACGAATGGGCGACGGGACCGCAGACGATCGAGGAAGCTCGCGAGACGATTCGCGAGCGGCTGCCGGAGATCGAGCGGCTGACGGCGGACATGGCCGCGGAAGCGGGATTCGCGTATTCGGCGAAGGCGGAGCTCGGGCTCGTCCCCTTCCCGACGAAGGTGTACGACGGCAAGCTGTATCCGGCCGGCGATTATGAGGCGCTCCGCATCACGATCGGCCGCGGCCTCGGGCAAAACTGGTGGTGCGTGCTGTTCCCGCCGCTCTGCTTCGTGGACGTCGCTTCGGGCGAGACGCCGAACGCCGCAGGCGTATCGACGGTAATGGCGGCGAGCGCGGTCGTCTCGGCGGACAAGGCGGGCGCAGGCGGCGATGCCGCGGCGGACGATGCGGACGCAGCGAACGGCGAGGACGAGGCGAAGGTGGAATATCGGTTTTTCTTGCTCGAGCTGATCTCCGATCTGGTCAACGCGGTGCGCGGCTGGTTCGGCGCATAAGGTGCGTAAGGCGCACGGGGCGGAACGATTCGAAGCGCCGGCGCCGAGGACGCCGAGATGGTACGCTGCCGCGTCGACGCCATGTGAAGTACGAACGAGCCCGGCTGTGATATACTGGCGATATGGAACGTTGATACGGAAGAGGGGCATGATATGTCCGACATTCGAACGAAATTGTGGCGCGTGGACGCGCGCAACGACTCTAGCCTCCGGGAGCAGCTGCTGGAGGCTTCCGCGCGTTTACGGGACGGGGGGCTCGTCGCGTTCCCGACGGAAACCGTGTACGGGGTCGGGGCCGACGCGCGAAGCACGGCCGCGGTGGAACGCATCTTCGTCGCGAAGGGACGGCCGTCCGACAATCCGCTTATCGTACACGTGGCGACGATCGAGGCGGCCGAGGCGCTGGCGTCGGAGGTCGGGCCGGTCGAGCGTCGGCTCATGGAGACGTTCTGGCCGGGGCCGCTGACGATCGTGCTGCCGGCTCGGCCCGGCGCGGTGTCGCCCCGCGTGACGGCGGGGCTCGACACGGTGGCGGTGCGGCTGCCGTCGCACCCGATCGCGCGCGAGTTGATCGCGCTCTCGGAGGTGCCGGTGGCGGCGCCGAGCGCCAACCGATCCGGGCGGCCGAGCCCGACGCGCGCGGAGCATGTGCGCGAGGACCTGAACGGCCGCATCGACGGCATCGTCGACGGGGGCGCCGCCGACGTGGGGCTGGAGTCGACCGTCGTCCTGGTCGACCGTCCGAGCGGGGCCGTGCGCGTGCTGCGCCCCGGCGGGGTGTCGGCGGAGGCGCTCGCGGCCGCCGGCTTCGTCGTGGCGTCGGTGGACGCGGGCGACGCCGAAGCGCCGGACGCCGCCGCACCGCGGTCGCCCGGCGTCAAATATAAGCACTACGCGCCTAAGGGGCGGCTGATCGTCGTGGAAGGCGCGGGCGACGCCGTACGCGCCTACATCCAGGCGCGGCTCGACGAGGACGCCGCGGCCGGTGCGCGCGCGGCCGTGCTCGCGTTCGCGCCCGCCCCCGGCGCCGCCCCCGCGTATCGCGGCGCGGCCAAGCTCGTCGCCCTCGCGGAGACGCCGGGCGACGCGGCGACGGCGGCGCATCGGCTGTACGCCGCCCTCAGAGACTGCGACGCCGCAGCCATCGAGCGGCTGTACGCCGAGGCCGTCGATCCGTCCGGCCTCGGCCTCGCCTTCATGAATCGGCTGCGCAAGGCGGCCGGCAACCGCATCGTCACCGTATAATCACGCCTTCCCCGTCGGTCCTTTCCCCCCGGACATACATCCGTTCTTGTCCGCATAAGCATGGGAAAGAAGGGACAGGAGGGGGAAGGCTTGGCGGATATAACGGAACATCTTGGGTCGACGACGACGATCCTCCTGATCGCCGTCGCGCTCGGCATGGACGCGTTCTCGTTATGCGTCGGCATCGGAATGAAGGGCATTCGTCTGCTGCACGTGGCGAGAATCAGCGCCGCGATCGCCGCGTTCCACGTCATCATGCCGCTCGTCGGCCTATTCATGGGCCAGTACGTCAGCGTACTGCTCGGCGGCGTCGCGTCCATGATCGGCGGCGGCCTGCTCGTCGTCTTGGGCGGACACATGATTTACAACTCGCTGCGCGCGGGCGACGCCCCGTCGTTCAATACGGGGTCGCTGTTCGGCTTGCTGGCGTTCGCGATCAGCGTCAGCGTCGATTCGCTGTCGGTCGGCGTCTCGCTCGGCATGTTCGCGACGGACCTGGCGTTGACCGTGCTGCTGTTCGGCGCGATGGGCGGTTTGCTGTCCGTCGTCGGGCTGCTCGTCGGCCGGCGCGTCGGCCAGATGATCGGCGAGTACGGCGAAGCGCTCGGAGGCGCGGTGCTGCTCGTCTTCGGCGTGTTGTTCCTAATTTAAGGAGGCCGAGGCGGTTTGTACTTCTTGGTCGTTTTACATAAAATAAGACCAAGGGGGGTGGAAAGCGCGTGAAACGAATTTTATTGGTATGTACCGGTAATACGTGCCGAAGCCCGATGGCCGAAGCGTTGTTCCGCAAGCGGGCGGCGGCGCGGGGCGTTCCCGTGGAAGTGAAATCGGCCGGCGTGGCCGCGGTCCCGGGGCAGCCGATGTCGGGCCATGCCGCGGACGTGCTGCGGGAGCGGGGCGTCGACCCGAGCGGGTTTCGCTCGAGCGAAGCGACGCCGGAGCTCGTACGTTGGGCCGATCTGATCTTGACGATGACGTCGCATCATAAGCGGCATCTATTAGAATTGTATCCCGATGCGGTCGAGAAGACGTTCGCGCTGAAGGAATACGCGGGCGGGGACCCCGAGACGGCGGCGCTGTTCGCGGAGCGGGAGTCGCTCGCGGCCGAGCTGCAGATGCGCCTCGCGCTCGGGCAGCAGATTTCGAACGAAGAGCGGGAGAAGCTGTACGAGCTGGATCGGCGGCTGCCGAATCCGGACGTGCAGGACCCGATCGGAGGCAGCCGCGCGCGCTACGAGAAGACGGCCGACGAGATCGAAACCGCGATCGCGGCGGCGTTGGATCGTCTTTACAGCGAATGACGGATGCGGTATGATGGAAGCACCATATTTCGAATGGAACCCGATGTAACTGGCGACATTTGTGGAGTACCACATTGGAGCATCGGGACATACGGCCGGTCGCCTGGGCAGAGCATGGACGGAACGTTTCCGTCGTATGCTCTTTTTTGCCGTTTGGGGTATAATATGGCTCAGAAGAAGAGGAGGCGGTTCAGATGAAGATCGCGATCGGAGCGGATCACGCCGGCTATCGGCTCAAGGCGGAGCTGCTCGAGTTCATTCGTTCCCTGGGGCATGAGCTGGAGGATTTCGGCGCGCACGGGCCGGAATCGGTCGACTATCCCGACTTCGCGTCGGCGGTGTGCAATCAAGTCGTGTCGGGCAAGGCCGACCGAGGCATTCTGATTTGCGGCACGGGCATCGGCATGTCGATCGCGGCGAACAAGGTGCCGGGCATCCGCTGCGCGCTCGTGCACGACGTCTTTTCGGCGAAGGCGACGCGGGAGCATAACGATACCAACGTTCTCGCGATGGGCGAGCGCGTAATCGGGCCGGGACTGGCGCAGGAAATCGTCGGCACGTGGCTCGCGACCGAGTTTTCGCAAGGGGAGCGGCATAAGAATCGGATCGGCAAGGTGTGCGCGCTGGAAGCGCAGTCGAACCTTCATCCATAAATCAAGCAAGGCGGTGCGAACATGACGACGGATCGCGAACGTTGGGCGGAGGATGTATACCGGACGGCGATGGAGACGGCGCAGGCGGGGGGATTGACCGCAGGGCGGTTGTTCGTCGTCGGCGTCAGCACGAGCGAGGTGCTCGGGAGCCGCATCGGCACGGCGGGCGCGTCGGACGTCGCGGCGGCGCTGTTCGACGGGCTGCAGCGATTTCGGCGCGAGACGGGCATCTATGTGGCGTATCAATGCTGCGAGCATCTGAATCGCGCGCTGGTCGTCGAACCGGATGCGGCCGAGCGATACGGCCTCGAGCCGGTGACCGTCGTACCGGTGCCGAAGGCGGGCGGCGCGATGGCGTCGTACGCGTACCGGAACGTCCAAGGCGCGGTCATGGTCGAGGAGATCGCGGCGCATGCCGGGATCGACATCGGGGAGACGTTGATCGGGATGCATCTGCGCAAGGTGGCGGTGCCGTTCCGACCGGCCGTCCGCCGCATCGGGGAAGCCAGAGTGAACGCGGCGTACGCGCGGCCGAAGCTGATCGGCGGCGCGCGCGCCGTCTACGTCATAGAACAACCGACGAATACGAAAGAAGAATAGGGAGATGGAGAATACGATGGAACACTTGAGAGCGCAAGATCCGGACATGCTGAAGGCGATGGGCCTCGAGCTCGGCCGCCAGCGGGACAACATCGAATTGATCGCATCGGAAAATATCGTCAGCGAAGCCGTCCTCGAAGCGATGGGCTCCGTGTTGACGAACAAATACGCGGAAGGCTATCCGGGCCGCCGATACTACGGCGGCTGCGAATACGTCGACGTCGCCGAGGATCTCGCGCGCGACCGCGTGAAGCAGCTGTTCGGCGCGGAGCACGCGAACGTGCAGCCGCACTCCGGCGCGCAGGCGAACCTCGCCGTCTACCTCGCGGCGCTGAAGCCGGGCGACACGGTGCTCGGCATGAACCTGGCGCACGGCGGTCACCTGACGCACGGCAGCCCGGTCAACGCGTCCGGCATCTTGTATAACTTCGTGCCTTACGGTGTTGAAGACGACACGCACACGATCGATTACGACAAGGTGCGCAAGCTCGCGTTCAAGCATATGCCGCGGATGATCGTCGCGGGCGCGTCGGCGTACCCGCGCATCATCGACTTCGAAGCGCTCAGCTCCATCGCGCAAGACGTCGGCGCCTTGTTCATGGTCGACATGGCGCATATCGCGGGACTCGTCGCCGGCGGCATGCACCCGAGCCCGGTGCCGCACGCGCACTTCGTGACGAGCACGACGCACAAGACGCTGCGCGGTCCGCGCGGCGGCCTCATCCTGTGCCGCAAGCCGTGGGCGCAAGCGATCGACAAGGCTGTCTTCCCGGGCACGCAAGGCGGTCCGCTCATGCACATCATCGCGGCGAAGGGCGTCGCGTTCGGCGAAGCGCTCCGTCCGGACTTCAAGACGTACGCGCAGAACATCGTAACGAACGCTAAGGCGATGGCGGAGCAATTCCTCGCCGAAGGCATTCCGCTCGTCTCCGGCGGCACGGACAACCACTTGATGCTGGTGGACCTGCAGTCGCTTAACATTACGGGCAAGGTCGCCGAGAAGCTGCTCGACGAAATCGGCATCACGGTCAACAAGAACGCGATCCCGAACGACCCGGCCGGCCCGATGATCACGTCCGGCATCCGCATCGGCACGCCGGCGGTCACGACGCGCGGCATGGGCGTCGACGCGATGCGCACGATCGCGACGATCATCGCGACGACGTTGAAGAATCCGAACGACGCGGCGACGCTCGATTCGGCCCGCGGCATGGTTCGCGATTTGACGGCGCAATATCCGTTGTACCCGAATATGTCGTATTAAGCGAAGCTAGAATATACGAAGAGGGACCTTTTCCGCGGGGCGGGAAGGGTCTTCTTTGCCTAACGGCTGCCATTGCCCGGGGAATAAAGCCGATCGCACGAGGAGGCGCATGCATGGAAACGACGGTTACGCCGAAGCTCGAATTCGCCGCCGTAGCGATGACGTTCAACCTGCGCCGCGCGACGTGGGTCGACGGTCGCAACGCGTGGCGCTATCGGAAGAGGAGCGCGGCGGCGGCGATCGCCGCGGCGGACGCGGACGTCGTCGGCACCCAGGAAGGCTCGCTTCCGATGCTGCGGGAGTTGACCGCGCTGCTGCCGGGCTACGCATGGCTCGGGGAAGGGCGCCGAGGCGGCGGGCTCGACGAGACGAACGCGATTTTGTACCGGGCGGATCGATGGACGCCGGAAGCTTCCGGCACGTTCTGGCTGTCGGAGCGACCGGAGCGGCCCGGCAGCCGCGCCTGGGGAGCGGCCTTCCCTCGCATCTGCACGTGGGCGATGCTCCGCTCGACGTCGAACGCCGACGTGCGGTGGACGGTGGCCAACACGCATCTGGATCATATCAGCGCGTCGGCGAGACGCCGGGGCATCGCGCTCGTCGCGGAGCGGGCGCTCGAGATCGCGCAGGGCGGGCCGATCGTGGTCACGGGCGACTTCAACGCGAAGCCGGACAGCGAGGTGGCGGGCTTGCTGCGAGCGGAAGGGTGGCGCAACGCGTTCGACGACGCGTCCGGCGGAGCGCATCAGGCCGGCGCGACGTTCCACGGTTTCCGGGGCGGCGAGCGGGGACGGCCGATCGATTACATTTACTATCGCGGATTCGCCGCCGAGGGGGTCGAGGTCGCCGTCGATCGGGCGAGGTACGACGGGAGGTATCCTTCGGATCATTACCCGGTATACGCGCGTTTCCGTTGGACGTAGCCGCGAACGACGAAGAGCCCGGGAGCGAAGCGCTCCCGGGCTCTTGCTTCGGCGCGTCCGCCTTATTGCGGCGGACCTTGGGGCACGACGCGGTAAAACGCGCGATCCGTCGAGACCTGAAGTTCCCGTTCGTCGATCGCGCTCCGGAAGGAAGGGCCGAGCGGAATTTCGTAAGAATGCCTCGGCAGCTCCGCGGCTCCGCCGTCGCCTTCCGTCGCGATCTTCCCGTCTCCCAACAGGACGAGCCGGTTCTCTTCTACGTAATCGTCCCGATCCGGGCTGCCGGTCAGGAACGATACCTTCTGCACGGTCATCGACACTTGGTCGACGTCGCCTTGCTCTTCCTTGCGTATGACGATCGGGGCGCCGATCTGCGCCATGAACCAATCGGCGATTTCCGCCACGCGGTGATCCATATGAAGAAGCCCTCCGTTCGAACGCGGTAGTGGAGTGTCGTCCATTACCATGTCCAGGGAGGGCTTCCGTCATGCATGTTATTGCGTCTTGGCGCCGCCTTCCGGGCCGGCCGGAGCGGCCGCGTCGCCTGCCTCGGAAGGAGCGGCGTTCGCCTTCACGGCTTCGGTCCGCTCCCAATGCATCTCGGCGAGCACCTCGGCCAGCACTTCGGCGGTGCGGTAGCATTCCTCGAGCGTGTTGTCGACGCCGCCGAATTCGATCAGAATGCTGTTCGGCGACAGGCTTTGATTGAATTCGCCGTTGGACCCGGCTTTCTTGCCGACGACGCCGCGCGAGATGCCTTTGATTTTTTCTTCGATCCGGTAGTGGAGCTCCTCCGCGAGCGCTTGATTTTCCTCGTAGTTCGGATTTTTTTGCCCGACGACGAAATACAGCTTCGCGTAGGCGACGCCGTTATGGGTTAACAGCGTCTTGTCCTTCCGCGCCGCGTCCCGGTGAATGTCGATGAAGTAGTTCAGATCTTCGTATTTCGCCATCGCGGTTTTGATCGTCTTGCGGGATTCGTCGTACGCGCCGCGCCACGGATAGGACAGGTCGGAGTGGATCGCACCGACGCCTTTCTTTTCCAGCTCCTCCGACAGACGGGCGCCGACCGCCGCGACAGTGACGTTCTTATCGTTCTGATCGTACGCTTCGTCGATCTTCGTAATGCCGTCGAGCTCCGGCAAGTACGACTCCGAGGGGTGGGAGTGATAGACGAACACGACGTTCGGCGCGGCCGCCGGCGGCGCGGGATCGGTCTCCGGCTCGCCGCCCGGCTGCTCGCCCGGCGCGGGCTCCTCCGCCGGCTGTTGCGGCGTCGATTCCGGCGGCTCCTCGCCGGTACTCGGATAACCGTCCGGCAGCGGTACTTCCGCGGGCTCTTGCAGATGCGGCGCCGGGGGCACCTCGACGGGATAATCCGCCGGGCCGGTTCCGATGCCTTGGATCAGGATAATATTTCCCTCGCCTTGCGCGCCGGGGAGCAGCTGCGCCGCCAGCGTGCGCGGGTCGGCCGGGTCGATGCCGGTCGTCAGCTTCGTCAGGAACGACGCGACGTTCTTCGTCGAGAACGAGGAGTCGCCGGGTCCTTCCGACAGATTGGCGATTTCGAAGCTCAGCATATCGGCGTAAAACCGGCTCGGCAGCGCGGCGGCGGCCCCGTCCAACCCTTGAATCGGAGGCGCGTCGAGCTTCCATAGGATCGATACGGCGGTCACGGCGACGAAGCTTCCTATGACGCACCAAGCGATCACCGTGCCTAGCGCGCGCGCCAAGCCGCCGAGCGCATCTCTCGTCCATTCCAACGCTTGTCTGAATCGCATGCTTCTTCTCCTTCGGTTTCAGGAATTCGGCGTTCCGGAATCTCTTACTCTCATCTCTATGAACCGATGCTAGCAAGTAGAACCGACGCGGAATGTTCGGAGGAAAAGAATGGGGCATAGTGCATGGCCGAGACGACAATGATATAATGGGTAAGGTTTTAGGCAAAAAAGGAAAAACGCACCTGAGGCAAGGGGGACCGGGACGCATGAGCAAAGTGTTTTTGTGCGATCATCCGCTCATTCAGCACAAGCTGACTTACATACGCGACGAGCGTACGAATACGAAGGATTTTCGGGAATTGGTGGATGAAGTGGCGACGCTGATGGCGTACGAAATCACGCGGGACGTGCCGCTCGAGAAGACGACGGTGAAGACGCCGGTGGCGGTCGCGGAAGCGAAAATCATCTCCGGGCGCATGCTCGGTCTGATCCCGATCTTGCGCGCGGGCCTCGGTATGGTCGACGGCATCTTGAAGCTGCTGCCGGCCGCGAAAGTCGGCCATATCGGCTTGTATCGCGACCCGGACACGCTGCAGCCGGTCGAATATTACGCGAAGCTGCCGACGGACGTGTTGGAGCGGGAGTTGATCGTCATCGATCCGATGCTCGCGACGGGCGGTTCGGCGATCGCCGCGATCCAGATGCTCAAGAACCGCGGCTGCAAGCAAATCAAGCTGATGTGCCTCATCGCCGCGCCGGAAGGCGTGAAGGCGATGCAGGAGGCGCACCCCGACGTCGATATTTACACCGCTTCGATCGACGACTATCTGAACGATCACGGATATATCATCCCGGGCCTCGGCGACGCCGGCGACCGATTGTTCGGAACGAAATAAGGGCGGACGAGAGGGGACTTAACGGAAAATGGCTCAACGGATCAAAGTAATGACCGTATTCGGGTCGCGCCCGGAAGCGGTCAAGATGGCGCCGCTCGTGCTCGAGCTCGAGAAGCACCCGGACGCGATCGAGTCGGTCGTTTGCGTGACCGCGCAGCATCGAGAGCTTCTGGACAGCGTGCTGCAAACGTTCGGCATCCGGCCGGACTACGACTTGAACGTCATGAAGGACAGGCAGACGCTGAACGAGCTGTCCATCCGGGTGCTGCAAGGGCTCGAACCGGTCCTGCAGGAAGCGAAACCGGATATCGTTCTCGTTCACGGCGACACGTCGACTACGTTCCTTGCGAGCTACGCGGCGTTCTTGCAGAAGGTCAAGGTCGGACACGTGGAAGCGGGTCTTCGAACGTGGAACAAGCTGTCGCCTTATCCCGAGGAGATGAATCGGCAGCTGACGGGCGTGCTCGCGGATCTCCACTTCGCGCCGACGGAGCGGTCCGCCGAGAATCTTCGGAACGAAAACAAGCCGGAGAACGCGATCTACGTCACGGGCAATACGGTAACCGACGTAGGCCGTTACGTCGTGAAACATTCGTTCGACCACCCGCTGCTCGATTGGGCGAAGGGCAAGCGTCTCGTCCTGATGACGGCGCATCGCCGGGAAAATCAGGGCGAACCGCATCGGAACGTGTTCCGCGCGGTGCGGCGGATCGCGGACGAGTTCGAGGATATCGCGATCGCGTACCCGGTGCATCCGAATCCGGCGGTGCTGGAGCCGGCGCGCGAGCTGCTCGGCGATCATCCGCGCATCAAGCTGACGGAGCCGCTCGATCTGGCCGAAATGTACAACCTGTATCCGCATACGCACTTGATTCTTACGGACTCCGGCGGGCTGCAGGAAGAGGCGCCGTCGTTCGGCGTGCCGGTTCTGGTGCTCCGCGATACGACGGAACGGCCGGAAGGCATCGACGCCGGTACGCTCGAGCTCGTCGGCACGGACGAGGAGAAGGTGTACGAGCGGGCTAAAGCGCTGCTTACGGACGCCGGGCTGTACGACGCTATGAGCCGCGCGGCCAACCCTTACGGCGACGGCCGCGCGTCGGAGCGGATCGTCGCGGCGATCAAGCATCATTTCGGCGTCGCGCCGGACCGTCCGGAGCCGTTCGTCCCCTAACGCCGCGGAATCCGACAGCGTACAGTCGAACTGTACGGTTGGGGATAGCGGAAAACCTTGATTTATAAGGGTTTTTCGCGATCCGTTCACGGAATGTTTGAATTTATATGAATTGACAAACGCTTCCCCGGATGGATAAAATAAATGAGGATTGACAGGGGTAACGGCTATGGATAAGAAAGGCAAGGGGGATAACCCCTGGCGAGCGGCCGGTATGGTCGGCGTCATGGGGGCGGATGTCGCGATATGCGTCACCCTGGGCTTTTTTCTTGGACGATGGCTTGGCGGTTCGCAAGGCTGGGTTGCCTTCGGCACCTTGGCCGGACTCGCCGTCGGCATTCTCACCTGCGTCGTTCTGGTGAAACGCTTACTGGAGGATTCCGATGGTTGAACTGTTGAACAGAGCCGTACGCGCCGCGCTTTTTTTTATGTCCGCGCTCATGCTTGCCTGGGCTTTCGTTCCTGAAGGGAGAACGGTGGCCGCGGGACTCGCTCTGGGCACGGCGGCCAGCGTCGCGAACGCCTTGCTGCTTCGCAGGCGCGTGGAGCTGCTGGCGAAGCTGGCGGCGGACGGGGAAGCGCGCAAATCCGGCCTCGGCCTCGGCGCGAGAATCGCGACTGTGCTGATGGCGGGGATGATCGCGTATCGGTACCCTGACGTTTTCGCTTTACCCGCTACGTTGGCGACCTGTTTTTTTGTCCAAATTGCGGTTTTTTTTACAGCGATTGCACAGAATAATCATCGATCCGATGGAAAGGGGTGAAGCATAGTATGCACTTATTTCCGGTTGTTGAAATCGCGGGGTTGCCGTTCGACCTGTCGTCCATCATAGCCATCTTGGTGTCGAGCATCATCGTGTTCGCATTGGCTAGGGCGGCGGTAAGCAACCTGTCGGTTACGCACCCGACCAAAATGCAAAACTTCATGGAATGGGTTATCGAGTTCGTCCACAACACGGTGGCGAGCACGATGCCGCTCGAGAAGGCGAAGCGGTACATCTCGCTCGGGATGACGTTGATCATGTTCATTTTCGTCTCGAACCTGCTCGGCTTGCCGTTCGGTCTCGTCTGGGAAGTGCCGGAGAGTCATCACGGCGCGGTGACGGTATTCGGATTGGAAATCCTGTCGGAAGCCGATCTTGCGGCCATGCACGCGGCGCACGAGCACGCGGCGTTCGCGTTCTGGAAGTCGCCGACCGCGGACATCGCGGTGACGGCCGGTCTTGCGATCACGGTCATTTTCCTGGTCCATTTCCTCGGTCTCCGGGACAACGCGAAGCATTACCTGAAGCACTACTTCGAGCCGTTCCCGATCTTCTTCCCGCTGAACATCTTGAAGGAGTTGGCGAAGCCGCTTACGCTCGCATTGCGTTTGTACGCGAACATCTTCGCGGGCGAGGTTCTCATTTCGACCATCCTCATGATGGGCTGGATCGGCATTCCGCTGATGGCGGCATGGCAGGGCTTCAGTATTTTCGTAGGCGCGATTCAGGCGTTCCTGTTTACGATTTTGACGATGGTGTACATTTCGCAGGCGACGGTGCACGACGAAAGCGCGCATTAGTCCCGCGATTCGAAACATAACAAATTTCTCGAAACCACTTAAGGAGGATTTTCTAATGGAATTTTTGGGTGCAGCTTTGGCAATCGGTTTGGGCGCGCTTGGCGCAGGTATCGGTAACGGTTTGATCGTCAGCAAGACGGTAGAAGGCATTGCGCGTCAGCCGGAGCTTCGCGGTACGCTCCAAACGACGATGTTTATCGGCGTCGGTATCGTCGAGGTCGTTCCGATCATCGGCGTCGTCGTAGGCTTCTTGATGTTCTTCGGAGCGTAAGCCGCCTCATACAAGCTTACAGGCGCGGAAGGCTTCAGCCCTCCACGCCTTCCGTTTGGATTCAGCCTAATCACGGCTGACATGAACGACTCGTAGAAAGGAGTGTCAGCTTTGGAATTCGTATGGACATCAACAGTCATTACGATCGTCGCGTTCGTGTTGCTCTACTTGCTCTTGAACAAGTACGCGTTCGGTCCGTTATTTAACATCATGGAGCAGCGCAAGCAGCTCGTCGTCGGCGAGCTCCAGCAGGCGGAGGCGAATCGCAAGGAGAGCGCGGCGCTTCTCGAGGAGCAGCGCAAAGCGATCGAACAGGCCCGCAAGGAAGCGCAAGACATCGTGGAGCAAACTCGCAAGGTCAGCACGAAGACGGCGGAAGAGATCGTCGAAACCGCCAAGAACGAAGCGGTCCGCTTGAAGCAAGCCGCGCAGGAAGATATCGTCAGCGAGAAAAATCAGGCGATCGCCGAGCTCCGCAAGCAAGTCGGCGAGATGTCCGTCAAGATCGCTTCGAAGATCATCGAGAAAGAAGTCGATGCGTCTTCGCAGGAAGCGTTGGTGGATAAGTATCTGAAAGAGGTCGGAAGCCGATGAGCGCTATGGCGGTAGCGGCGAAGCGTTACGCGAAAGCGTTGTTCGCGCTCGCGAAAGAGAAGGGCTCCGTGGAGGAGACCGGCGCTCAGTTCGAAGCGGTCGCGGCCGCTCTCGAGGGGAACGCGGACATTCGCAACTTCTTCGATCATCCGAATATCGGCGCGGACGCGAAAGTTCGCGCTTTGAAGCAGGCGGTAGGCGGGCAGGTATCCGACTACGTACTGAATACGCTCATGCTGCTCGTGGAACGGGGACGCGGCGCGGCGATCGGCGAAGTGTCTTCCGCTTATCGCGCCATCGCGGACGAATCGCTCGGAAGAGCGCAAGCCCGCGTAACGTCCGCGTTCGCGCTGTCGGCCGAGCAACAGCAAGAGATCGCGCGCAAGTTCGGCGCGCTGACGGGGAAAGAAGTCGCCGTCGAAACGGTAGTGGATCCTTCCATTCTCGGCGGGATTCGCGTCCGGATCGGCGATACGTTGTACGACGGCAGCTTGTCCACCAAGCTGGCCGAAATCGAGAGATCGTTTAATCACGCACGATAGGGGTGAAGGTTCGTTGAGTATCAGACCCGAAGAAATCAGCACGCTCATTAAGCAGCAGATTGAACAGTATCAATCCGAAGCTCACGTAGCGGAGATCGGCACAGTCATCTACATCGGCGACGGCGTAGCGCGCGCGCACGGGCTTTCGAACGTTATGGCCGGGGAGCTCCTCGAATTCGAAAACGGCTCCGTAGGTTACGCATTGAACCTGGAAGAAGATAACGTAGGTATCGTTATCTTGGGCCAATACCACGACATTAAAGAAGGCCAGCAAGTCAAGCGTACGGGCCGCATCATGCAGGTTCCCGTAGGCGAAGCGCTGCTCGGCCGCGTCGTCAATCCGCTCGGCCAGCCGCTCGACGGCAAGGGTCCGATCAACACGACCGAGTCGCGGAACGTCGAGTCCCAGGCGCCGGGCGTTATCGACCGGAAATCGGTTCACGAGCCGATGCAAACCGGCATCAAGGCGATCGATTCGATGATCCCGATCGGTCGCGGTCAGCGGGAGTTGATCATCGGCGACCGCCAAACGGGGAAGACGTCGATCGCGATCGACACGATCCTGAACCAAAAGGATAACGGCGTCATTTGTATCTACGTCGCGATCGGCCAGAAGCAATCGACGGTTGCGCAAGTCGTCGAGACGCTCCGCCGTCACAATGCGATGGATTACACGATCGTCGTGAACGCAGGCGCATCCGAGCCGGCTCCGCTCTTGTGGCTGGCGCCGTACGCGGGCGTATCGATGGGCGAGTACTTCATGTACAAAGGCCAGCACGTTCTGATCATCTACGACGACTTGACGAAGCAAGCGGCCGCATACCGCGAATTGTCGCTGTTGCTCCGCCGCCCTCCGGGCCGCGAGGCGTATCCGGGCGACGTCTTTTACTTGCACTCCCGTCTTCTCGAGCGCGCGGCGAAGCTGTCCGACGAGCTCGGCGCGGGTTCGATCACGGCGTTGCCGTTCATCGAGACGCAAGCGTCGGACGTATCGGCTTACATCCCGACGAACGTCATCTCGATTACGGACGGCCAGATCTTCCTGGAGTCCGACCTGTTCTACTCCGGCCAACGTCCTGCGGTCAACACCGGTATCTCGGTATCCCGGGTCGGCGGATCGGCGCAAATCAAAGCGATGAAGAAGGTCGCCGGTACGCTCCGTCTTGACCTGGCGCAATATCGCGAGCTCGCGGCGTTCTCGCAGTTCGGCTCCGATCTCGATAAGTCGACGCAAGCCCGCCTGACGCGCGGCGCGCGCACGATGGAAATCCTGAAGCAAGGCGTTAACGAACCGATGCCGGTCGAGAAGCAGGTCATCAGTATCTACCTGGCTACCAAGGGTTTCCTCGACGATATCCCGGTCGTAGACGTACTTCGCTTCGAGAAGGATTTCCACGGCTACGTCGATGCGAACTACCCGCAAATCTTCGGCGCCATTCGCGAAACGAAAGACCTGAGCAAAGACACCGAGGCACTCATTACGGAAGCGGTGGAAAAGTTCAAAAAGGGCTTCTCCGTTTCGGCGTAAGCGCGGAAGGGGCGTGAATAAGCATGGCTAAGGGAATGCGCGATATTAAGCGCCAAATCAAAAGCACTCAGAACATGAAGCAAATCACGAAGGCGATGGAGATGATCGCTTCGGCTCGTCTTCGTCGGGCGCAGGAAGCCGCGCAATCGGCGCGCCCGTACGCCGAGAAGCTGCGCGAGGTGATCGGTTCGATCTCCTCCGCCGGCGGCGTGAATCATCCGATGCTCGAGAAGCGGCCGATCAAGCGGACCGGCTACATCGTCATCACGTCGGACCGGGGCCTCGCGGGCGGCTATAACGCCAACCTGCTCCGGAAGGTTATGCTGACGATTCGCGAGAAGCACAAGTCCAATAAAGACGAGTACCTCATTTACGTGCTCGGCCGGAAGGGACGCGATTTCCTGCGCCGCCGGGGCATCCCGATCGCGCAAGAGATCGTCGGCTTGCCGGACTTCCCGCGGTTTTCGGACATCAGGGACGTCGCTAACGGCGCGGTGAAGGCGTACGAAGAGGGCACGATCGACGAATTGGTGCTCGTCTACAACGAATTCCGCTCCGTCATCTCGCAGACGCCGGTCGACAAGACGCTGCTTCCGCTCGGGGAAACCGAGAAGAGCGGCTCCGCGTCGGCATCGTACGAATTCGAGCCTTCGCCGGAGGTCGTGCTGAACCACATCTTGCCGCGATACGCGGAGACATTGGTGTACAGCGCGGTTCTGGAGGGCAAGGCCAGCGAATTCGGAGCGCGGATGACGGCGATGAGCAACGCGTCGAAGAACGCGACGAAGTTCATCAACTCGCTGACGTTGCAATACAACCGCGCGCGTCAAGCTTCGATTACGCAAGAAATTACGGAAATCGTAGCGGGTGCGAACGCGCAAGGATAATCGTTATTTTCGGCAAGGGGCCGCTCCGGCGGCCCATATAGATGTAAGGAGGGGCTACGATGAATAAAGGACGCATTATTCAGGTTTTGGGTCCGGTTGTCGACGTCGAGTTCGAACGCGGACAACTGCCTGAAATCTCCAATGCGATTAAATTGTATCGCGCGGGGGAATCCGACTCGGTTACGGCCGAAGTCGCGGTTCACCTCGGCGATAACGTCGCGCGTACGATCGCGATGTCTTCTACGGACGGCTTGGTCCGCGGCGGAGATGCGATCGACACGGGCGCACCGATCTCCGTACCGGTCGGCGCAGCGACGCTCGGCCGCGTATTCAACGTATTGGGCGAGCCGATCGACAACGCAGGGGACGTCTCCCGCGACGTCGTGCTCCCGATCCATCGGGAAGCGCCGGCATTCTCGGAATTGTCCACGCAAGCGGAAATTCTCGAGACGGGCATTAAGGTCGTCGACTTGCTGGCGCCTTACGCCAAGGGCGGTAAGATCGGCCTCTTCGGCGGCGCGGGCGTAGGCAAGACGGTCTTGATCCAGGAATTGATCAACAACATCGCGCAAGAGCATGGCGGTATCTCCGTATTCGCCGGCGTCGGCGAGCGTACCCGCGAAGGGAACGACTTGTACCACGAAATGAGCGATTCCGGCGTTATCAGTAAGACGGCGATGGTATTCGGTCAGATGAACGAGCCGCCGGGCGCACGTCTGCGTGTCGCATTGACGGGTTTGACGATGGCCGAGTTCTTCCGCGACGAAGAAGGCCGCGACGTATTGTTGTTCGTCGATAACATCTTCCGCTTCACGCAAGCGGGTTCCGAAGTATCCGCCCTCCTCGGCCGGATGCCTTCCGCGGTAGGTTACCAGCCGACGCTCGCGACGGAGATGGGCCAGCTGCAAGAGCGCATCACGTCGACGAAGAAGGGTTCCGTTACGTCCATCCAGGCGATCTACGTTCCTGCGGACGATTACACCGACCCGGCTCCTGCGACGACGTTCGCGCACTTGGACGCAACGACGAACTTGGAGCGTAAAATCTCCGAGCTCGGCATCTACCCTGCGGTCGATCCGCTCGCTTCGAGCTCGCGGATTTTGTCGCCGGACGTCGTCGGCCAAGAGCACTATGACGTCGCGCAAGGGGTAAAGCGTCTGCTCGCTCGATACAAGGAGCTGCAAGATATTATCGCGATCCTCGGTATGGACGAGTTGTCCGACGAAGATAAGGTGACGGTCGCGCGCGCGCGCCGCGTACAACGGTTCTTGTCGCAGAACTTCCACGTTGCAGAACAGTTTACCGGCACAAAGGGGCAATACGTTCCGGTTAAAGATACGGTTCGCAGCTTCAAAGCGATCCTTGACGGCGGTTACGACGATCTCCCAGAAGCTGCTTTCCTCTACGTAGGCACGATCGAAGAAGCGGTAGAGAAAGCAAAAACATTGTGATCGGGGGTCTATAGACCATGAGCTCAATGTTATTGGAAATCGTCACGCCGGAGCGCAAAATTTACGGCCAGGAAGTCAATATGGTCGTCGCCAAGGGAATCGAAGGGGAGCTCGGCATCTTGCCGAACCACATCCCGATGGTAACGCCTCTTCGCATCGCAGCGGTTACCGCGAAGGTGCAGGGGCAGAAGGACCATGTGATCGCCGTTCACGGCGGCTTCATGGAAGTGCGCAAGGACAAGGTCGTCATCTTGGCGGAAAGCGCGGAGCTTCCCGAGGAGATCGACGCCGACCGCGCCGCTCGCGCAAGAGAGCGCGCGGAAGCGCGGCTTCGCGAAGCGCGGCAAGAGAAAGTCGATTTCCATCGGGCGGAGCAAGCGCTGCAACGCGCGATGCTGCGTATCAACGTTCGGAATCGAGATATTTAATATGTAGAAAGCCGCGGGTGGCTGACACCGCGGCTTTTTTTTCGTGCGTCTATTGAATTACAGAAGCGCCTCTTTCCCGTGTAACCGGCGCAAATAAGCGATCTGTCCGGCATGGAACGCCTCGTGATGAATGAGCTGTTGCACGATCTCGTACTTGGATTGGCGCTCCGGCGGGCATTCGAGTAGCGCCTCGTCGCCGAGTTGAACGGCCGCGTCTCGGAACGTTTGACGCGTGTCTTCGTACTTTTGGATGGTGCGGCTCCATTCCTCGTCCGACAGCGACACCGGGTTTTCGACCCAACTGCGCGCTTCGTCCCATTGCCCGGCACGGCCGCGCAGACGGTGCGTCACCTCTTCGGCGCTGTACATGAGATGATGGAGGAGTTCATAAATTGTATGTCCGCCTTGCGAAGGGCGTGCGATAGCCTCTTCCGGGGGAACGGCCATCAGTAAATCCCTTAATGAAGCGTGCCAATGGTTGCCGACAAAAACCATATCCATTTGTCTCGCAATACTGTGGCAAGGTGAAAACGACACAATAAAACCTCCTAAAGTAGTTTTAATGGTTACATCATATCTCCCATTATTGCCAATGTCAACCGTTCGTGATACGGTCTATTCGAAAGCAATCATGGACGAACAGGAGGGCGCGATGTGGAAGAAGATGCCGGGGCCGGCGAGGCGCAGCACCGCTTCAGTTTTCTAGGAGGCGCCTTGCCTTTGGATTATTGCAACACCGTCGATTGGCATTCCAGTCCTGATCCGATGGAGCGGCTGCATAGATACGAGGATCTCGTAGATTGGGGCATGGCGGCGGGAACGATTTCGTCGGAAGAAGGGGCAGCGATTCGGGAACGCGTCGCCGCGCGCTCGGACGAGGCGGCTAACGCTTACCGCGAGGCCATCGAGCTTCGAGAATCGCTGTTTCGATTGTTTACCGCCGTAGCGCGCGAGGAGACGCCGGACGACGGCGATCTCGCCCGCTTGAACGATCGGTGGGAACGGACGCAGCGTCGTCTGGAAATTCGGTACGAGAACGATGCGTTTCGGTTAGATTGGAGGGTAGGGGATCTAGAGGAGTCGCCGGATCTCCTCCGGTTGCTGGATCCGGTCGTACGGGCGGCGGTGGAGCTGCTTCTCTCGCCGAAATCGCGGGACGTCCGTCGGTGCGAGGGACCGCCGGGCTGCGGGTGGCTGTTTCTGGATCATACGAAAAATCATAGCCGCCGTTGGTGCAGCATGCGGGAATGCGGAAACCGGGAGAAGATGCGCAGGTTTCATGAGAAAAAGAAGAGTCGACGCGAGAACGACGGATAGAAATCCTTTTCAAATGGAAGACTTTGTGTTGGGGGTTACGGAACGGATCGATCCGATTTCGCAACAAAAACTTCCGCTTTAAGTCGGACATGCTACTTTGCATATACTCCGAAGGGAGTTTTTGTTATAATGGTAACGTTTTATAGCCAATCTTTGCTAATCCCATAAGCACGCCTGATGCGACGACAAGGAGGAATCGAAAACTTGGAACATTACATGAACAATTACGTGCTGGTGGCGATTTTCGTGGCGCTTGGCGTGTTTTTGCCGGTCGCCGCGCTGACGCTCGGCCGCTTGCTAAGGCCCCATAAGCCGACGGCGCAGAAGCAGACCACCTATGAGAGCGGCAACGATCCGGTAGGGTCCGGGCAAGTTCGGTTTAACGTGCGGTATTATTTGTTCGCGCTGATGTTCGTCGTTTTCGACGTGGAGGCGGTTTTCTTGTACCCGTGGGCGGTCGCCTACGATAAGCTCGGCTTGTTCGCCGTCGTGGAGATGCTAATATTCGTATTGCTGCTCGTCATCGGACTCATCTACGCTTGGAAGAAGAAGGTGTTGAAATGGACCTCGATTTAAGCAAGATTTCGCCGGAGGAACACGAGGAGCTGCAACGCAACGTCTTCATGACGACGCTAGAACAGCTGAAGGCCTGGGCTCGCAGCAACTCGTTGTGGCCGATGACGTTCGGTCTCGCCTGCTGCGCGATCGAGATGATGGGGACGGGCGGGTCCCATTACGACTTGGACCGCTTCGGCGTCATCTTTCGGACGTCGCCGCGCCAGTCGGACGTGATGATCGTCGCTGGAACGGTTACGAAAAAGATGGGACCGCTCCTTCGCAAGCTGTACGATCAAATGCCCGAGCCGAAGTGGGTGATCGCGATGGGCTCTTGCGCGACCGCGGGCGGCCCGTACGTAAAGTCTTATGCCGTCGTGAAGGGCGTCGATCAGATCGTCCCGGTAGACGTGTATATTCCAGGCTGCCCTCCGAACCCTGCCGCGCTCATCTATGGCATCAATAAACTGCAAGAGAAGATCCGGTACGAAGCGAAGACCGGGAAGCGGGTGACTAGTCAGTGACGGAAGACGATAAGATCAAGAAGGCGGCGGAAGAGCTGGCGAAGGAAGCCGGCGGCAACCCGCCCGAGCCGGCGCCGGAAGGCACCGACATATCCATGCCGCAGAACGAGGCGGAGGTCGCGAAGTATAAGCCGGAGCCCGATAAGGATGGAGAAATCCATACGAACCATGTCGGCGCGGAAGTGAAGGTCGAGGACGGGAAGGCGACGCCGACCGAGGAGACGGCGAAGCGGGCGGAAGCGTTGCAGGCGCAAGGCGACGAGGTCGCCAAAGAGCAGGCACGAGACGCGGAGGCGGCGATCGAAGGCAAGAAGGAGCTCGCGAAGACAAGCGGTGCGGATTCGCAAGGCGACACCGTCGAGAAGCCTCCCGCGAAAGCGGTTACGCCGGACGAGGATCGCGAGGCGAAGATTCGCCGCGCCCAAGAAGCGCGGGCGGCTCGAGCGGCTGCGGCGGGCGGAGCGGCTCCCGCGGGCGAAGGCGCTGCGGCCGAACGGCCGGCGAGAGCGCCGCGCGCGGCGAAGACGGAGGACGGCGACGCCGAGCCGCCGAAGCCGAAGGAGCCGTCGAAAAACCAACCGCTGCTCGACCGCATCGCGGCGATCGTGGCGGAGAGCGTCGGTCCGGAAGCGGTCGAATCGGCGTCGATCAATGAGAAGGGCCTGGAAATCCCGACGCTGACCGTGAAGGGCGACCAATGGTTCAAGACGGCGGAGACGCTCAAGACGCATCCCGAAACGGGGATGAATTACTTGCGCAATCTGTCCGGCGTCGACCACGAGACGCACTTGGAAGTCGTCTATCATCTGGTGAACCTGACCACGAAGCATGAGGTGTGCGTGAAGGTGAAAGCCGACCGGGAAGCGCCGGTCGTCCCTTCCGTCACGCCGCTCTGGTCGACGGCCAATTGGAACGAGCGCGAAGTGTTCGATCTGCTCGGCGTCGACTTCCCGGGTCATCCCGACCTCAGGCGCATTATGATGTCCGACGACTGGGTCGGTCATCCGCTGCGCAAAGACTACGAACCGCTCGACCCGGAGGTGTAAGGACAGATGGCCTTAAGAACCGAAGAACTGCTGCTGAACGTAGGCCCGCAGCATCCAAGCACGCACGGCGTCTTCCGGATCGTCGTCAAGCTGGACGGCGAAATCATTAAGGAAGCGATGCCGGTGATGGGGTATCTGCATCGCGGCACGGAGAAGCTGGCCGAAAACCTGACCTACACGCAGATCATCCCGTATACCGACCGGATGGACTATGTGTCGGCGATGACGAACAACTATGTATTGTGCAATACGGTCGAGAAGCTGATGGAGCTGGAAATTCCGGAACGGGCGGAATATTTGCGCCTGGTCGTCATGGAGCTGCAGCGCATCGCTTCCCATCTCGTATGGTGGGGGACGTATTTGCTCGACATCGGCGCGATGAGCCCGTTCCTGTACGCGTTCCGCGATCGAGAGAAGATCATCGATTTGTTCAACGAATTGTGCGGCGCGCGGCTGACTTACTTTTATATGCGCGTCGGCGGCGTCAAATGGGACGCGCCGGAGGGCTGGCTCCAGAAGGTGCGCGATTTCGTGCCGTACATGCGCGAGAAGCTGAAGGAGTACGACAACCTCGTCAGCGGCAACGAAATTTTCTTATCCCGGATCAAAGGCGTAGGGAAGTACGACGCGCAAACCGCGATCGACTACGGTCTGAGCGGCGCCAATCTTCGCTGCACCGGCGTGAAGTGGGATTTGCGCAAGGATCAACCTTACAGCTTATACGAAAAGTTCGACTTCGACGTTCCGGTAGGGACGAACGGAGATTGCTACGACCGGTACTTGTGCCGTCTGGCGGAAATCGAGCAGAGCCTTCGGATCCTCGAGCAAGCGTTGGACAGCTTCCCGGGCGACGGCCCGGTCATCGGCAAGGTGCCGCGCGTCATCCGTCCACCGGAGGGCGAGATTTATTCGGCGATCGAATCGCCTCGGGGCGAGATCGGCTGTTACCTCGTCTCCCGCGGGAAGGATAAGCCGTTCCGCTTGAAGTTCCGTCGCCCGTCTTTCGTAAATCTGCAAATTCTGCCGAAGCTGCTCGTCGGCGAGACGATGACGAACTTAGTTACGATTCTAGGAGCGACCGATATCGTCGTCGGGGAGGTGGATGGCTGATGCAAACCTACTTCGAAAACCCGCTCTCTTGGACCGGGTTTTTCACCATGTTGGCCGTGGGCGTGCTCATGCTGCTCATCGTGCTCGGCTTCGTGACGTACGCGATTTACTTCGAGCGCAAGGTCATCGGCTACATGCAGCTCCGTCCGGGACCGAACCGTACGGGACCGTTCGGCTTGCTGCAGTCTGTCGCCGACGTAACGAAGCTGCTCATTAAGGAAGACACGATCCCTTCGAAGGCGGACCGGGCGTTGTTCATCCTGGCGCCGGCGATCGCATTCGTGCCGTCGTTCGCGGTCATCGCGACGCTGCCGTACACGAGCAACCTATACGCGGCGGACTTGAACGTCGGTTTGCTTTACTACGGAGCGCTGACGAGCATCTCGACGCTCGGCATCGTGCTCGGGGGCTGGGCTTCCAACAATAAATACTCGCTGCTCGGCGGGATGCGCTCCGCCGCTCAGATGATCTCGTACGAGGTGCCGCTCATTCTGTCGATGGTCGGCGTCATCATGCTGTCCGGCAGCTTGAACCTTCGCACGATCGTCGAAGGGCAAGCGGGCTGGATCTGGAACTGGAACATCTTCCCGCAAATCATCGCGTTCGGCGTGTTCGTCATCGCGGCCATCTCCGAGCTGAACCGGACGCCGTTCGACTTGCCGGAGGCGGAATCGGAGCTCGTCGCCGGCTATCACGTCGAGTACAGCGGCTTTCGCTTCGCGTTTTTCATGCTGGCGGAATACGTCTACGTCTACGCGATCGCGGCGTTGACGACGGTGTTGTTCTTGGGCGGCTGGCACGCGCCGGCGCCGTTCCTGACGTTCATCCCGGAACTGATCTGGTTCCTGCTCAAATTTTCGGCGGTCGTCTTCGTCTTGTTCTGGCTGCGGGCGACGATGCCGCGCATTCGGATCGACCAGTTGATGGGTCTCGCGTGGAAGTACTTGCTGCCGATCGCGCTCGTCAACATCTTCCTTACCGCGCTCGTGAAAGAATTGCTGAAATAACCGCTGGATGGAGGGGTACCCATGAAAGGGATCGCGAAAGGTCTAGGCGTCACGCTCAAGAGCTTCACGAAAGAGAAAGTGACGTACGCATATCCCGACGTGCCGTTGAACATGCCCGACCGGTTCCGCGGCGTGCAGCATTTCGACCCGGACAAGTGCATCGTGTGCAACCAGTGCGCCCGCATCTGCCCGACCGAGTGCATTACGCTGACCGGCAAGCCGAATCCGGATCCGGAGAAGAAGGGCAAGGTCATCGACACGTACGACATCAACTTCGAAATTTGCATCCTGTGCGATCTGTGCACGGAGGTATGTCCGACCGAAGCGATCGTCATGACGAACAACTTCGAGCTCGCGACGTACAGCCGGGACGATCTGTTCAAGAACATGGAATGGCTGAACGACAACAACACGAACGTGCGCAGCGAAAATACGAGAAATCCGCAGCCGGGCGGTAAAGGAGGGGCCAGCTAGATGTCGTTCCTGACAGGCGAATTGGTCGCCTTCTTCGTGTTCGCCTTGCTCATTATCGGCGGCGCGATCTTTATGATCAGCTTTACGAAGGTCGTACACATGGTCGTCTCGCTTGCGTTCGCGTTCCTGAGCTTGGGCGGCCTGTACGTGCTGCTCGAGGCGGAATTCGTCGCGTTCGTGCAAATCTTGATCTACGCGGGCGCGGTCTCGATCCTGATGATCTTCGGCATTATGCTCACGAAGCATGAGGAAAACGAGGAAACGTCGCCGTGGACGACGCAAGAGACGTTAACGGCGATCGGCTGCGTCGCGTTGTTCGGCGCCTTGTTCTTCGCGATTCAGAACGCAGAGCTTCCGAGCGGCGCGGGCTTCGACGCCGGCGCCGACAATACGGCCGCGATCGGACAAATCATCTTTACGGAGCGGGTGCTGCCGTTCGAGCTCGTGTCGGTGCTGCTCACCGTCGCCTTCATCGGCGCGATCGTGCTCGCGAGAAGGGAGGAAGGGCAATGACGGTCGATTTAGCCTCTTCCTACCTGACGCTGGCGGCCATCTTGTTTTGCATCGGACTGTTCGGGGCGCTGACGAAGCGTAACGCGGTTATCGTGCTGCTGTCGATCGAGCTGATGCTGAACGCGGTGAACTTGAACCTGGTCGCCTTATCGAAGTACGGCGTCGTACCGTCGCTGACCGGCCAAATTTTCTCCTTGTTCACCATTACGGTAGCGGCCGCGGAGGCGGCGATCGGCGTCGCGATCTTGATCGCGCTGTTCCGCAACCGGGGCACCAGCGACGTGAAAGACATGAACGAGATGAAGCGATAAGGAGGGGGAAGACAAGTGGATTATACTTTCGTGAATTACGCCTGGCTCATTCCGGTCTTTCCGCTCCTGAGCTTCTTGATTCTTACGGCTCTGGGCAAGGGCGCAAGGAAAGTCGGCCCGATCATCGGCGTCGTCGCCGCGTTCGTATCGCTCGGCCTCGCGCTGCTTGTGTTCTTCGAACGGATGGACGGCTCGGCGGCGGCGTATACGTGGGAAGAGTGGCGTTGGCTCGATATCGGCAGCTTCTCGCTGTATATGGGCTTCGAAGTGACGAACCTGAACGCGCTGATGCTCGTCGTCGTGACGCTCGTCAGCGCATTGGTTAATCTGTATTCGCTCGGGTACATGGCGGAGGACGAACGCATCTCGACGTTTTTCGCGTATGTGTCGCTGTTTACGTTTTCGATGCTGGGGCTCGTCCTCTCGTCGAACATCGTTATGCTCTACATCTTCTGGGAGCTCGTCGGCGCTTGTTCGTTCCTGCTGATCGGTTTCTGGTACTATAAGCCGGAAGCGAAGGCCGCCGCGAAAAAGGCGTTCATCGTTACCCGCATCGGCGACGTCGGGCTGTTTATCGGCATCCTGCTGCTGTTCTGGGCGATGCCGGGGCATCAACTCGACTTCAGCTCCATTCATAACGCCTTCGAGGGCGGCGAAATCGACGGCGGCCTCGCGACGTGGATCGCCTTGTTGATTTTCGTCGGCGCTGTCGGCAAGTCCGGTCAGTTCCCGCTGCATACGTGGCTTCCCGACGCGATGGAAGGTCCGACGCCGATCTCGGCGCTCATCCACGCGGCGACGATGGTCGCGGCGGGCGTCTATCTCGTCGCTCGCACGTACGACATCTTCCTCGCGTCCTCGGCCGCGCTGGAGGTCGTCGCGTACGTCGGCGCGTTCACCGCGTTGTTCGCGGCGACGATCGCCGTCGCCCAGAACGATATTAAGCGGGTGCTCGCGTATTCGACCGTCAGCCAGCTCGGATACATGATGCTGGCGCTCGGCATGGGCTCGGATTTGGGAATGGCGGCGGGGATCTTCCATCTGTTCACGCACGCGTTCTTCAAGGCGCTCTTGTTCCTTGGGGCAGGCAGCGTCATTCATGGCGTACATAACCAGGACATTCGCGAGATGGGCGGACTATTCGGGAAAATGAAGATCACTGCCGTCACCTTCGCGATCGGCACGCTGGCGCTGTCGGGCCTCGTTCCGTTCGCGGGCTTCTGGTCGAAGGACGCGATTCTCTCGGAGACGCTGCACCATGGGCATACGGTTCTGTTCGCGGTCGGATTGCTCGCCGCATTCTTCACGGCGTTTTACATGACCCGACTATACGTCCTAGTATTTCTCGGGAAATCGCGCGCGAAGGACCCGCATGCGCATCAACGCGCGCACGAGTCCCCGCTCGTCATGACGCTGCCGCTCGTCGTGCTGGCTGTGCTCGCCGTCGTCGCCGGCTTCGTCAACGTTCCAGGCGAACCGTGGCTCGCGGGTTGGCTTACGGGCAAGACGCTCGTAGAGCATGCGAACTGGATCGTGATCATCCTGTCCAACGCCGCGGCGATCGCCGGCATCTTGATCGGATACGTCGTCTTCCGCAAGCCGAACGCGGTCGAGCCGTCCGTGGAAACCGGCCCGGCGGTGCTGCGCAACAAGTATTACATCGACGAAATTTATCAGGCCGCCATCGCAGCGCCGTATCGCGCGATCGGGCAGCTGCTCCATCTCTTCGATACGTACGTGGTAGACGGCGCCGTGAAGCTCGTGACGGCGGCGACGAACGGAATCGGCCGCGTCGGCACCCGATTGCAAAACGGTCAGATGCAGACGTACGGTTTGATCATGCTGTTAGGGTGCCTCGTCTTCATCGCGGCGCTTGCCGGAAGGAGGTTCCTCTAGATGCTGGATAACATCCCGATCTTATCGCTGATCGTCTTCGCACCGTTGCTCGGCGTACTGGCGCTTCTATTCGTCCCGAAGGAGAACGGACGTCTCATCCGATGGATCGGCATCGGAACGACGTTCCTGCCGCTCCTTCTCGCGGGATGGCTGTACGCGTCGTTCGATCTCGCGGGCGAAGGTACGCAGTTCGCGGAGTCGATGCGATGGATCGCCGTCTCGTTGAATTCCGAGCTGCTGGAGCAGCTCGGTTCGGTAGAGACCTATCGAGTGCAGTTCGATTACGCGTTGGCCGCGGACGGCATCTCGCTGCCGCTCGTGTTCCTGACGGCGTTCGTGGCGACGATGGCCGCGTTCGCTTCCGTTCATATCAAGAAGCGGTTCAAGACGTATTTCATCTTGTTTCTGTTATTGGAGACGGGGATGCTCGGCGTCTTTCTCGCGAGAGATTTGTTTCTCTTCTTCCTCTTCTTCGAAATTACGCTCGTCCCGATGTTTTTCTTAATCGGAATTTACGGGCTGTACGAGAGGGAAAAGGCGGCGAATCGGTTTCTCGTTTACAACGGATTGGGTTCGGCGCTTATGCTGGTCGCGTTCCTGATCTTGATCGCGACGGCCGGCATGTCGGTCGACGGAGCTTCCTTCATCTATTCCGGAAGCTACGACGTCATTTTCAAAAACATGCACGACGCCGCATCCTTCTCGAACATGGGGCCGGAATTCGCGCAAAACTTCCCGAACCCGTTCTTCTTAACGGAAGGGAATCGAACGTTCGTGTTCTTCCTGCTGCTGATCGCGTTCGGCATCAAGCTGCCGATCTTCCCGTTCCATACGTGGATGCTTCGCGTGCACACGGAAGCGCCGCCGTCGATCGTCATGATTCACTCCGGCGTATTGCTGAAGATGGGAGCGTACGGCTTGCTGAAATTCGGCGTCTTCCTGTTCCCGAACGAAGCGAAGCAATGGGCGGTCCTGATCGCGATCCTCGGCGTGGTGAACATCCTGTACGGAGCGGCGCTCGCCTTCGTGCAGAAGGAATTTAAGCTCGTCCTGGCATACTCTTCGATCAGCCATATGGGCATCGTGCTGCTGGCCGTCGCGGCGATGAACGGCATCGGCGTGCAGGGCGCCGTCTTCCAGATGATCTCGCACGGTCTCATCTCGGCGCTGATGTTCCTCATCGTCGGAAGCCTCTACGAACGGACGTCGTCGACGCTGCTGTCCTCGATGGGGGGCTTCGCCAAGTCGATGCCGTTCATGAGCGGCATGCTGCTCGTGGCGGGCATGGCGTCGCTCGGGCTGCCCGGCTTGTCCGGCTTCGTCAGCGAGTTCTTGGCGTTCCTCTCGTTGTTCGACGAGATGCCGATCGTTACGGCCGTCGGCTGCCTCGGCATCATCTTGGCCGCCGTCTACGTCCTGCGAGGGGTGCTCGGCATAACGTTCGGCGCGGCTACCGAAGCGTCTTTAACGTATAAGGACGCGCGTTGGGTCGAGGCGGTGCCGATGATCGCCTTGGCGGCGTTCATCTTCTTGATCGGCATCTATCCCGCGGTCTTGAGCGAGCCGCTGCAAACGACGATCGGCGGCCTCGAGCAACTGCTCACGGGCTCCGAAGCGAACGGGGGAGGTTAATCGATGTCACCGGACACATTATTACGACTGCAAGTATCGGACCTCGCTTTCCTGGCGCCGGAGCTGACGCTCGTGATCGCGGCGGTCGTCTTCTCGCTGGTGGACCTTCTCATGCCGCGAAGCTTCAACCGTTCGGCGATCGGCTGGCTGACGATCGTCGCGCTCGCCGGGTCCGCCGCGTTCGTCGCGCTTCAGCTCGGCGTCGACCAGCCGGTCTCGCTGCTGAACCAATCGTACCGCGTGGACGACTTCGCCTTGGTGCTGAAGCTGTTGTTCCTGGCCGGCACGGCGATCGCCGTACTGATCAGCCTCGGGATGAAGAAGGAAGATCTCGGCGGCGAAGACATCGGCGAGTATTACTACTTTTATTTGCCGGCTACGCTCGGAGCGATGGTCGTCGCTTCGTCGGCCGATCTGATCATGTTGTTCGTCGGACTGGAGCTGCTCAGCATTACGACCTACGTGATGGTCGGCATGCGCAAGCGCGTATCCGTCTCCAGCGAAGGAGCGTTCAAGTACATCGTCATGGGCGGGATTTCGTCCGCGTTCATCTTGTACGGCATGTCGTTCTTGTACGGCTTGACCGGATCGACGAACTTGTTGGAAATCAACGCGGCGCTCCGCGAAAGCGGAATCGATCAGTTCGCGGCGCTGCTCTATGTCGCCTTCTTCTTGATGCTGACCGGAATCGGCTTCAAGATCGCGGCGGCGCCGTTCCATTCCTGGGCGCCGGACGTGTACCAAGGCGCGGCGACGCCGGTCGCGGCCTATCTGGCCGTCGTGTCGAAGGCGGCCGGGTTCGCGCTGCTGTTCCGGTTGTTCTATACCGGCTTCTTCCAAGTCGGTTCGGCGAAGTATCCGCTCCATGACGACGTGTTCTTGACGCTCGCCGTACTCGCGGCGGCCGCGATGATCGTCGGCAATGCGATGGCGCTTCGCCAGCAAAACGTTAAGAGGCTGCTCGCGCTGTCCGGCGTGGCGAACGCGGGCTATCTGCTCGTGCCGATCGTGGCGCAAGTCGGCTTGTTCCACGTGAGCGGGTATGCGGAGCTCGTCTATTATATGATCGCTTACCTATTCATGAACATGGGGGCGTTCGCGGCGCTTGCGATCGTCTCTCGGGCGTCGGGTCACGACGATATGCGCGGCTTCGCCGGGTTATATCACCGGGCGCCGGCGACGGCGTTCGCGATCGTGCTCATCGTGCTCTCGCTCGCCGGCATTCCGGTGACGGGCGGATTTTTCGGCAAGCTGTTCATCCTGCTCGGCGCGGTCGAGATGAAGCTGTTCTGGCTGGCGCTCGTCATGATCGTCACCAGCGTCGTGTCGTTCTATTATTACTTCGGCCTCATCCGCCAGATGTTCATGCGATCGGGCTCCGAAGAATCGCCGATTCGGGTGACCCCGGCGCTCGGCGTCGCGCTGTGGATGTCGGCGGCGGCCGGCGTGCTCTTGGGCTTCTTCCCGGGGCCGGTGCTGAACGGACTGGAGCGGCTGTTCCGGTTCTCCACGGACTTCTTCGCGTAAGCGGATGACAAGATTGCTAGACCTAGAGACTTGCTTCGATCGCAGAGAAATCTGCTTCGGAGCAAGTTTTTTTATTTCTGTTACAATTTACCGAACATGAAGGCAGGGCAGGGTTTAGGGAGCGAACGGCGAATAGTATATAGTTATGGAATTCTACTGCATGGGCTTTGTAAAGCGGGGAATGAAAATGAACCTACCATTCGCTCTCACATCGTGGCTTGCGGCGGCGTTGATGGCGGCCGTAACGGCGATCGGCGCGTTGACGCCTACGGCGGCGGCGGCCGAAGCGCCGAACGATCCGCATTACAATAAACAACGATATTTGGAACAGACGGGCGTGCCCGCCGCATGGGAAGCGATCGAGGCGAGCGGGAAGACGCTCGCCGACGTAACCGTCGCGGTCGTCGACACGGGCGTGGACTTGAAGCATCCCGACTTAGCGGGGCGGCTCGTCGACGGAACGAACATCCTTCATTCGAAGCAGGCGCCGCAGGACGACAACGGGCACGGCACCGCGGTCGCCGGCGTGATCGCGGCCGTGACCGGCAACGGGCAAGGCATCGCCGGCATCGCGCCGAACGCGCGGATCATGCCGATTAAAGCGGTCGGCGCTAACGGCAAGGGCGACGAAGAGCAGCTCGGCCAAGGGATCCGATATGCCGTGGACAACGGGGCCGACATCGTCGTGCTTTCGCTCGGACTTCACTTGTACTCGCCTTATCTGGCGGAGATCGTCGCTTACGCCGAGAGCAAGGGCGTCGTGCTCGTCGCGGCGACCGGCAACGAAGGGAAGACGGTGCGTTACCCTGCGGCGTATCCGACCGTCGTCGCCGTCGGCGGCGCGTCGGTGACCAACGAATATAAGCCATTGTCCAACTTCGGTCCCGAGGTCGATCTGATCGCGCCGTGGTTCGTATTTACGACCGGCAGCGGGGGCGGCTACGTCTCGAAAGAGGGCACCTCCATGGCGGCGCCGCAGGTGGCGGGGACGGTCGCGCTCATGCTGGGGCTCGATCCCGAGCTGACGCCCGGCGACGTGCGCGAGCGGCTGCGGCAATCGGCGCTGCCGCTCGACGCGGGCTGGAACGCGCGTACCGGCTACGGCTTGCTGCGCACGGATGCGGCGATATCGATCCAGCCGAAGCCGGATATGCATGAGCCGAACGACCGCAAGGATCAAGTGAAGCCGACGTCGGTCTCGACGGTCGTTCGCGGGGAGTTCGCTTCGAAGAGCGACGTCGATTGGTTCGCCTTCGACCCGCCGTATCAAGGGGAAGTCAGCGTCCGCGTGAAGGGCTGGGACGGCCGGTCGGTCGCCGCCGAGCTCGTGCTCGATCAAGGCGGGGGCTCGTCGAAGACGTTCGACCTGTCGGGCGGCAAGGAAGCCCGTCTGCCGTCCCCGGACGGCGAACGGCTGTACGCGATGCTTCGGTTGAAGTCCGACGCGGGAGCCGGTCCGACGCCGTACCGCATCGAAACCGATTTCCATATTTATTCGGATCCGTACGAACCGAACGACAAAGCGTACCAATCGTACCGATTGCCGACGAAGGCGTTGAACGTCGTAGAAGGTACGTTCAGCAAGATCGACGATCAAGATTGGTTCTCGATGAAGTTCGATTCGCCGGGGACGCTCTCGCTGCGGCTCGAGACGGATACGTGGCGAATCGACCCGGAGCTGTACGTCGTGCGCGACGGCGAATCCGTGGGGAAGACGTTCGACGATCACGGAGAAGGCGAACCCGAATATTCCGGGGACATCGAAGTCAAGCCCGGAACCTATTATTTTCGAGTGAGAAACGTCAAAGCGTTGTTCCCGCTGCCCGTCGCCGGGGAGTACACGCTGACGGTCAAGTTCGAGAAGAAGTTCTTCGACGACTTCGAGCCGAACGACCGCTCGTACCAAGCGACGACGATGGCGCCGGACCGGACGTACCGGGGCGTATTCGATTCGGCGAAGGACGAGGACTGGTTCCAAATTCGAATCAGCCGCAAAAGCTTGGTGACGATCGAAATTACCGACATTCCGCTTGACCGCTACATGTATTACACGCTATTCACCTCCGGCACCCAGCAAAAGTACGGCCGCACGAGCCCGTTCGGCACGACGTCCATGAAGCTGACGCATGAGTTGGATGCAGGCGTCTATTACATTCGGTTAATGACGGACGCCGCGTATCAAGACAGACAGTACGGCGTCGCGTACCGTAGAGCGCCGCTCGTGGCGGGCTTCACCGACATCGACGAGCATTGGGCGCGGGACAGCGTGCAAGAGTTGGTGGAGAAGGGCATCGTTAAGGGATACGACGATTACCGCTTCGACCCGAACGGCACGTTGACGAGAGCCGAGGCGGCCGCTTTCATCGCGAGAGCCTATGCCTTGAAGCCGAGCGCATCGGCGCGCGCGTTCCCGGACGTCGCAGGAACGCACTGGGCGAAGGATGCCGTGGCGGCGGCCGCGGCGAGAGGCGTCATTCAAGGGTATCCGGACGGCACGTTCCGGCCGAACGATCCGGTGACGCGCGCCGAGATGACGGTCATGGCGGCGCTGGCGTCGGGCACGGCCGGGAAATCGTCTTCGAGGTCCGCCTTCACGGACGTGTCGCGGGATCATTGGGCGGCTTCGTACATCTACGCGTTCGTCGACGGCGGGAAGCTGCAGGGCTTTAAAGACGGCACGTTCCGGCCGAACGGCCGAGCGACCCGCGCCGAATTCGCGACGCTGCTCGCGCATCTTCTGAAATAACGGAACACGAGAGGGGCTGGCTCGATGGATTCGATTCTTAGTCTCGTCATGCTGCGCATGATTGTCTTGCTCGTCTGCGTCGCCGTCGCCTGGTGGGCGCTGTCGGGCCTCAAATTCGAGAGGTTCGTCAGCGCTCCCGGCAGCCGGCAGGCGAAGCTGCTGCATCTGCTGCTGGCGATCGTGCTGGGCCATCAATGCTCGGCGTTCGTCTTCTCTTATATCGGTTGGTCGCCCCCCTGAAGAGGCGGTTTTCGCTCCCGACGGAATAGGATAGGAACAGTTTGTTAACAATGAGTAGTACAACCGTCATAAATCGAAAGACCCTTTCGAATACTGTAGAAACTTAACAGTTGTTTCGGACGTTGGCTGGTGCTACACTGGAAAGCAGCGTGCAGAAACACGTCGAAATTTGTCATGGATTACGATAATTTTCGGCATTTACGATTTCTACAGAGCGGAAAGCGCGGAGGGAACGAACGTATGGACAAAATTTTGATCCGCGGGGGCAATCGTCTTCAGGGCAAAGTGAAAGTAAGCGGCGCGAAGAACGCCGTATTGCCGATTATCGCTGCCTCGATTTTGGCATCGGAAGGCGAGTGCCGCATTCATGAAGCGCCGCCTCTGGACGATGTCATCACGATTAGCCAAGTGCTGCACGCCCTTGGAGTCAACATTCGCTACAAAGACGAAACGATTTACATAACCGCGTCGCAGCTGGAGAAGAGCGAAGCGCCGTACGAGCTGGTTCGGAAAATGAGAGCCTCCTTCCTCGTGATGGGGCCGCTGCTCGCCCGCACGGGCTATGCGCGCATCGCGCTTCCCGGCGGCTGCGCCATCGGGACCCGTCCGATCGATCAGCATCTGAAGGGCTTCGAGGCGATGGGCGCCGAGATCGAGATCGGCCAAGGCTACATCGAAGCGCGGACGAACGGCCGGAAGCTGCAAGGCGCTAAGATTTATTTGGACGTCGCCAGCGTCGGCGCGACGGAGAACATCATGATGGCGGCAGCGCTCGCCGACGGCGTGACGACGATCGAGAACGCGGCGAAAGAGCCGGAGATTGTAGACCTCGCCAACTTCATGAACGCGATGGGCGCGAAGGTTCGCGGCGCCGGCACCGGCATCATCCGCATCGAAGGCGTCGACAAGCTCGTGGGCGTTCGCCATACGGTCATTCCGGATCGCGTGGAAGCGGGAACGTACATGATCGCGGCGGCCATCACGAAGAGCGACGTCTATATCGAAGGGGCCATCGCGGATCACTTGACGCCGGTCATCTCGAAGCTGCAGGAGATGGGCGTCGCCATCGAAGAGGACGAGAACGGCATTCGCGTCCGCCCCGGCGGCAACCTGAAAGCGGTCGACATTAAGACGCTGCCGTATCCCGGCTTCCCGACCGATATGCAAGCGCAGATGATGGCGCTCTTGCTCATATCGGACGGTACGAGCATCATTACGGAGACCGTGTTCGAGAACCGCTTCATGCACGTCGACGAATTCAAGAGCATGAACGCGCAAATCAAGGTAGACGGGCGCTCGGCGGTCATCAAGGGCAACGCCGCCCTGAAGGGCGCGAAGGTGTGCGCGACCGACCTGCGGGCCGGCGCGGCGCTCATTCTCGCCGCGCTCGCCGCGGACGGAGAGACGGAAGTGACGGGGCTGCATCATCTGGATCGAGGCTACGTGGACATCGCGGGCAAGCTTCGCCGACTCGGGGCCGACGTGGAACGCGTGGTCGCGGGGGCCCTCGTCGAGGAAGAGCAGGAGCAAGGCTTGACGTTCTTCTCCACGCACGTATCGCCTTCCATGGCGTAACGACGGCATCCGACAGCTAACCGAAATTTTTAGAAATCGAAGCGAGCCCCCGGGCTCGCTTTTTTGCGTCTTTTCCGGCGCTTCGGCGTTCTACCAACGGCCGCTCGTTCATAGAATAGTAGCGTAACGAACGGGAGGCTAGAAGCATGCGCAGCAAACATCGTCGTTCGCGGCGAACGCGACGAAATCTCATGATCGGAGCGGCGGGCGTCGCGTCGTTCATGGCCGTCGTTTTCCTCATTCCCAGCATTCTAGTAAATCGGTTCGAGGCGTGGGAGCCGACGCAGCTGCTCCCGTTGCAGCCCAAAGAAGAGTTGGTCGCGCAGGAACAGCAAATCATGGTGCCGGTATATTTGACGGACCGAAAGGAGACGGTGTCCGTGCCGCTCGAAGCGTACGTTCGCGGCGTGCTTGCGGCGGAGATGCCGGCGGACTTCGAACTGGAGGCGCTCAAGGCGCAGGCGATCGCGGCGCGGACGTATTTGGCCCGTCGGTTGGCGTCGGGGGAGACGTCGGGGCTGCCGCCCGACGCCGCGGGCGCGCTCGTGACGGACACCGTGGCGCATCAAGCGTACGCGACGGAAGAAGAGCTTCGCGAGCGGTGGGGGTTTTTCAAGTACGCCCAGAACCTCGACAAATTGACGCGGGCGGTGAACGACACCGAAGGACTTGTGCTAACCTACGAGGGGGAGCCGATCGAAGCGACGTTCTTTTCTACCAGCAACGGGTTTACGGAAAATTCCGAGTTGTATTGGCAGGCGGCGATTCCGTATTTGCGAAGCGTAGAATCGCCCTGGGACGAACGGTATGCGCCGAATTACGAACGGGAAGCGTCCTTCGCCTATAAGGACTTCTATACGAAACTAGGAATGAAGGCATCGAACATGGCGCCGGAGCTCGTCGTCGAGCGCACCTCGGACAGCGGCCGCATCCTCTCCGTTCGGATCGCGGGGACGTCGTTCGCGGGGCGGGACGTACGCGAGAAGCTGGGACTGGCCTCGACGGATTTCACGTGGTCGACCGCGGACGGCCGCATCACGTTCCGAACAGAAGGGTACGGACACGGCGTCGGCATGAGCCAATGGGGCGCGAACGGCATGGCGAAGGAAGGGCGGTCGGCGGAGGAAATTCTGCTCCATTACTATCAAGGGGTGCGGCTCGAGCCGCTCCGGAACGTTCTAGCAAAAGCGTAAAATTTTTTTCTATCACCTTAGCAGGGCCACGTATAAAAGAGTCTACGCTGGCAACACTGGCTACTGAGGTGATAGATATGAAAGAAGAAAACAAGATTCAATCTTCGCAGGGGGAGCAAAATCACACTTCCCGTCCTGTCGAAGGGCCAAGAGCGTCGGGTTCGGTAGGGAAACGGCTGCTCGGCAAGAAATGGGTGTTCCCGGCTACTTACATCGCAGCTGCGGCAATCATCCTAACCCTGATGTGGGCGTATCAAGACAACGCCTCGACTCCGGTCGACGAGACCGACTTGAACCTCTCCGTCACCGGCGACGTGACCGGCGAAGAGCAAGGTCCGGACGCGGTCGCGGTCACGGCTGAAGCGGAGACGCTCGGATGGCCGGTGCAAGACCATAACAGCTTGGAAGTGATCTTGGGCTTCTTCGACGTCAACAACACGAACGAAGACAACCAAGCGGCGATGGTCGAGTACGGCGACACGTTCACGCCTCATTACGGGATCGACCTCGCCAGCCCGAACAACGAAGCGTTCGACGTCTTGGCGGCGATGAGCGGCACGGTCACCCGCGTCGAGCAAGTGCCGGTCGTCGGTCATCTGATCGAAATCACGCACGCGAACGGTCTGAGCACGATTTACTCCAGCGTCGAGTCGGTGCAGGTCGCGCAAGGCGACGAAGTCAAGAAGGGCGACATGATCGCGAAGTCGGGGCGCAACGAGCTCGAGAAGGATCTCGGCAACCATGTGCATTTCGAAATTTGGGAAAACAAACAGCCGGTCAATCCGGAGGATTACATCGAGCAATAAGCTCGGCTGAGCGCGGTGTCGGAGACGACGCCGCGCTTTTTTCGCGCGCCGAGGCGGCCCGATCCGGGGCGGCAGGCGGGCGCGAGGCGGTCGGCAAGCGAGCGGCAAGCGGGAAAGTGTGAAAATATATCGTCAGAAAAGGCTCGTCAGGCTTGGCTACAAAGAATAAGTGCGTCTACCCCTCAATATACTGTACCAAACATCTCGATCACAGGGAGGCGAGGGGTGTGCACGATTACATTAAGGAGCGAACGATTAAAATCGGGCGCAGCATTGTGGAAACGAAGAATACGGTTCGCACGATCGCGAAAGAATTCGGCGTGTCGAAGAGCACGGTGCACAAGGATCTCACCGAGCGGCTGCCGGAAATCAATCCGGAATTGGCCAATCAAGTGAAGACCATCCTGGAGTATCACAAGTCCATCCGCCACCTGCGCGGCGGCGAAGCAACGAAGATTAAATACAAGAAGACGAAGTCGAAGCCCGCTCCCGTCTTGTCCGGACGTTCTTAGCGCCCGTAAGAACGTTCGCTCCGGCACCGAGTATCTAAGATTTCCCTTCTCCCAAAAGAGGATTTTGCCTTTTTACAGCGAATTATCTTATAGTTAACGTGCTTAATATGGTGCATCGGTTGTTCGGCCCGCCCTCTTCGGCGGGAACGCCGTGAGGAGGATTCTTGGATGTTTGGCAAAGATATCGGTATTGACCTGGGGACGGCCAACGTTCTCATTCACGTTAAGGGACGCGGCGTCGTCCTTGACGAACCTTCCGTCGTCGCGATCGAAAGCGAGACGAAACGAGTTCTTGCCGTGGGCGAGGAAGCAAGGCGAATGGTCGGTCGGACCCCTGGCAATATCGTCGCGGTGCGCCCCCTGAAGGACGGCGTAATCGCGGACTTCGAAATTACGGAGATGATGTTGAAGCACTTCATCAGCCGAGTGGGCGGCAAGCGGTGGTACAGCCACCCTCGGATTTTGATTTGCGCACCGACCAACATCACCTCCGTAGAAAAGAAAGCGATACAGGAGGCTGCGGAGCGCAGCGGGGCGAAGGAAGTATTTTTGGAGGAAGAACCGAAAGCGGCGGCGGTCGGCGCGGGCATGGACATCTTCCAGCCTAGCGGTAACATGGTGGTCGACATCGGCGGCGGCACGACCGACGTGGCCGTCTTGTCGATGGGCGACATCGTGACGGCGTCTTCGATCAAGGTCGCAGGCGACAAGTTCGACTCCGCCATCATGAAATATATCAAGGATAAGTACAAGCTGTTGATCGGCGAACGGACGAGCGAGGACATCAAGGTGAAGATCGGATCGGTCGATCCGCACGGGCGCCAAGAGGAAATCGACATTCGCGGCCGAGACATGGTGAGCGGCCTGCCGCTCACCATTACGATTCAATCCCGGGAAGTGCGCGAAGCGCTGTGGGAGCCGGTCGCTTCGATCGTCGCTTCCGCGAAGACGGTGCTGGAGCGGACCCCGCCGGAGCTGTCCGCGGACATCATCGACCGCGGCGTCATCTTGACCGGCGGCGGCGCGATGCTGCACGGCCTCGATCAATTGATGATGGACGAGCTTCGGGTGCCGGTGTTGATCGCGGAAGACCCGATGCATTGCGTCGTCAAGGGAACGGGCATCATGCTGGACAACCTGGATAAAGTTTCCCGCCGGCCGCGCTAATCGAGCGGACGTCTTCGTCCGATAAACATAGGACAAGCTTCGTCGGCAAGGAAGCGCGGACAAGCTTCGTTGCAAGCAAGCACTCCATGGGAGGGATTTACCGATGTTGCGTGGACTCAATACGGCCGCGGCCGGCATGATCGCCAATCAGCGCAGGCACGATACGGTAACGAACAATATCGCCAACTTGAATACGCCGGGGTATAAGGCGAACTTCGCGGTGCAGCGTTCGTTCCCGGAGATGCTGATCGCGCTGGTCGGCGGCGGCGACGGCACGAACGCGCAAGTGTCGGGCGTCGGACGCCTCAATACCGGGGTGTTCGCGGAGGAGGCGCCGGCGGTCTATCTTCAGGGCGATCTGATGGAAACCCGCGACCTGTCGGACTTCGCTATCGTCTCGAACATTCAACTTCCCGGCATCGCCTTCGACGCCTCCGGCAAGTACGTCTCGCCGGAAGGGGAGAAGACGTTCCAGCCGCAAGCGATGTTCGCGGTGCGGACAAGCACGGGCGAAGAGAAATATACGCGGAACGGGAAATTCACGATCGACGCGGCGGGCCAACTCGTTACGTCGGACGGGTACCTCGTGCTCGATTCCGAGCGACGGCCGATTCAGTTCGATCGGAACGTCTCCGAGATCAAGATGACGCCGCAAGGCACGCTGATCGACGGCGTCTCGGGCATGCCGCTGACGGACGAGAACGAAGCGCCGATCTCGTTCATGGTCGTGCGCATCGAGAACCCGAACCGACTGATCCGCGAGGGCAACGGCAACTTCCGCCTGCCGCCGGGCGACGACGAGCCGGGAGCGATTCAGCAGGGCGACGAGGTGGAGCTGTTCCAAGGCTTCATCGAACGTTCGAACGTCGATCCGACGCAAGCGACGATCGACTTGATGGCCGCCGCTCGCGCTTACGAGACGAATCAACGCATGGTTCAGTTTTACGATAAGAGCTTGGAGAAAGCCGTGAACGAGGTAGGTCGCGTATGAACCATTCGATGATTAATGCGTTCGTCTCGATGCAGTCGATGCAGCAGAAGCTGGACGTCATCGCGCACAATATCGCGAACGTGAACACGACGGGGTACAAACGCCGGGAGGCGTCGTTCCAGGACATCCTGACGAACGTATACCGCCAGCCTGCGGGCTTCGAACAAGCGGGCCGCTTGACGCCGCTCGGGTTCCCGCAAGGCTGGGGCGCCAAGATCGGCCAGATCGAGCTGGCGATGGAACAGGCGGCGCTCCATTCGACCGGCAATCCGTACGACCTCGGCATCGAAGGCAACGGCCTGTTCGAGGTGCAGCGGAATAGCGTCGATGCGAACGGCGAGCCGGTCATAGCTTGGACGCGGGACGGATCGTTCCAGCTCATGCAAGATCCTGCGAATCCGGGCTCGATGATCCTTGCGACGCAGCAAGGGGATCGGGTGCGCGGCGTCGACGGCGGGCCGATCGTCGTTCCGACGAACTATTCGATCCGGATCGACGAGGCCGGCCGCGTCTTCGCCACGGATCATTCGAATCCGGAGGCGGAGCCGATCGAGGCGGGCCAGCTGGCGCTCATGCGCGCGGTGCGTCCGCAGGTGCTCATCAACGACGGATCGAACTTGTTCACGCTCCCCCCGGGCGTCGCTGCGGAGGGCGTGCTGGAGCGAGTGGATCCGACGACGAACGATGCGAACGAGCGGCAGAAAGTCGCGGTGCGCCAAGGCTTCTTGGAGCAGTCGAACGTCAGCCTGACGGACGAGATGACCGAGCTCATGACCGTGCAGCGGGCGTACCAGCTGAACGCGAGAGCGATCACGTCGAGCGACACGTTAATGAACCTTACGAATAACTTGCGTGTATAAGATGCAAGCCCAAGGTGTGAATCGCATGTCTAACGGAAAGCAAACGAAGACGACGAAGAAGCGCCCCCTCCCCAAGGGATGGCGCATCGCGTTACGGATCTGCCGGTCGCTGATCTTCCCTTTATTGCTGATCATCGGTCTCTATGCGGGGCTTCGCATCGGGTATGTGCGGTTCGGCGGCGGGGATCCGTCCGATGTCTTACAGTGGGAAACATGGAAGCATATGTTGGATTTGGTATTCGCCGAAAATTGAGACGCGCTCGCTCCCTCCGACCGGAGGGAGTTTTTTTTTCCTCGGCGGAACGGTATAATGGTGGGGTTATGATGAGAAAAGGGCGCCAGCCGCCGCTTCAGGACGGATCTGGCGCCCTCTTATATGAACCTTCGCCGCTGCAGACGACCGAAGGGACATTGGTTATTGTATCCGAAGGAGGATGGATTATGCTCGACGCCAAACAAATCCAGGACATTATTCCGCACCGTCCGCCGTTCTTATTGGTGGATCGCATTCTCGAAGTCGAGGCGGGCGTTCGCGCCGTCGGCCTCAAGAACGTGTCGATGAACGAGCCGTATTTCGTCGGCCACTTCCCGCAATTTCCGGTGATGCCCGGCGTACTTATTATTGAAGCGTTGGCGCAGGTCGGCACGGTGGCGCTCCTGAGCCTGGAGGAAAACAAGGAGAAGATCGGGTTTTTCGCCGGAATCGACGGGGCTCGTTTCCGCGGCATGGTCACGCCCGGAGATACGCTTCGCCTCGAAGTGAACATTACGCGTTGGAAAGGCTCCATCGGCAAGGGTACGGGCGTCGCGACGGTGGACGGCAAGACGGTCGCCGAGGCGGAGCTTATGTTTTCTTTGCAGAAGGTTTAAAGACAACGGATTTCGGAAGGGGCGCGGATGATGACGAACAACGGAAATGCGGTGGAGACGGCGTACCGCCTTTGGTTGACGGACGATAGCATCGACGAGGCGACGAAGGCGGAGCTCCGGGCATTGGAAGGACAAGAGAAGGAGATCGAAGACCGCTTCTACCGGGAGTTGGAATTCGGGACGGGCGGCCTGCGCGGCGTCATCGGCGCGGGGACGAACCGGATGAACCGATATACGGTCGGCCGGGCGACGCAAGGGCTCGCCGCCTATATACGTTCGATCGCGGGAGACGCCGGTTCGGTGGCGATCGCGTACGATTCTCGGTTCATGTCGCCGGAATTCGCCTTGGAGGCGGCGCTCGTGCTGGCGGGCAACGGCGTGAAGGCGTACGTCTTCGAAAGCCTTCGGCCGACGCCGGAGCTGTCGTTCGCGGTGCGCCATCTCGGCGCGACGGGCGGCATCGTCGTCACCGCCTCGCATAATCCTCCGGAATATAACGGATATAAGGCGTACGGCAGCGACGGCGGACAGCTGGTGCCGGACGCGGCCGAGCGAGTTATGGCCGAGATCGCTCGCGTCGCGTCGTTCCGCGACGTCGCCCGCATGGAGCGGGAGGCGGCGGAGGCGGCGGGTCTGCTCGTCTGGCTCGGCGCGGACATCGACGAGGCGTACGTGGCCGCGGTCGTCGGGGCGAGCCCGAATCCGGGCTTAGGCGCGGCCGCCGCGGCGGAAGGCGTCGGCGTCAGCATCGTGTATACGCCGCTTCACGGCTCCGGCAACGTGCCGGTCCGGGCGTCCCTCGCCGCGGCGGGCTTCGACGACGTGACGGTCGTGCCCGAGCAGGAGAAGCCGGATTCGCAATTTTCCACGGTGAAGTCGCCGAATCCGGAGGAGCGGGAGGCGTTCGCCCTGGCGATCGCGCTCGCGGAACGGACCGGCGCGGAGCTGCTGCTCGGCACCGATCCGGATTGCGACCGCGTCGGCGCCGTCGTGAAGGATCTTTCCGGCGCGTACGTGGTCCTGAACGGCAACCAGACAGGCGCGATACTGGCGGAGTACTTGCTTGAGAGCTTAACGGCTCGCGGCGCGATGCCGGCGAATCCGGTCGTCATCAAGACGATCGTGACGAGCGAGCTCGGCGCCGTCGTCGCCCGCCACTACGGGGCGGACGTACTGAACACGCTGACGGGCTTCAAATACATAGGCGAGAAGATGACGGAGTTCGAGCGGACCGGGGAGCGGTCGTTCGTCTTCGGATACGAGGAAAGCTACGGTTATCTGGCGGGCACGTACGCGCGGGATAAAGACGCCGTCGTCGCCTCGTTGTTGATCGCCGAAGCGGCGTTGTACTATAAGCGTCAAGGGTTGACGCTGTACGACGTACTGCAGCGGCTGTACGAGCGCCATGGGTATTATTTGGAGGGACTTCAATCCCGCACGTTGAAAGGCAAGGACGGGCTCGAGAAGATGCGGGGATTGATGGACGCATGGCGCGGCGCGGCGCCTTCGACGGTCGCGGGACTCGCGGTCGCGCAGCGCCTCGACTATATGGAAGACGTTCACGGCTTGCCTTTGGAAAATGTCCTCAAATACGTGCTCGAAGACGGCTCGTGGTTTTGCTTGCGTCCGTCCGGCACGGAGCCGAAGATTAAGATGTACTTCGCGGTGCAGGGCGCGAACGCGGACGACGCGCGGACGAAGCTCGAGGCGCTGACGGCGGACGTGATGGGCCGCGTCGACGCGGCGATCTGATCCGATTCCGATTCGGGTTCTGGTTCGAACATTTTGCTTTCTTTAAGGAGTGTTATTTTTGCTAGCTTTGTATGACAGATGGAACCGCGGAGCGAAGCTTGCCCTGTGGACGTTGACGATCGTCGGCCTGCTCGCGTCTTTGCCGTTCGCCTTCTTGAGGCACGGCGTGGAGCAGTCGGCGGACCGCGTGGAATTCGTGTTCGATTACCGAGACTTGCTGGAGGTTTCTTCGTATCGCAGCAAGCCGTCGGAGTACATGCTGGAGCGGCTGCTCGAGCTGAAGTCCGCCGGCATTCACTCCATGGCCGTCTACGAGAGCAACCTGCGCGAGCTCGAGCTGAGCGGCCGCGTACAGACGCTCTCTTCTACGGAAGCGGCGATGCTGACGGATTTCCGATTGCCCGCCAACGAGAAGAGCACGTACGTGCTCTTCCTCGGCGACGCGTCGGAGAACATCATTCAGCCGCTCGTCGTCGACGCGTTCGCCCGACTCGGCGTCGAAGCCTCCCCCTGGAGCTACGAAGGCATCCCGGGCATCGAGCTGGCGATGCCGAAGGACGAGGCGCTCCTGCAGGCGATGGACCCGGATCCGATCACCATGGCGGAGCTGCAATCGTTAGGGTTCCATCTCGTCGTACGGCTTAGCGACCAGCGTCAGCCGTTCGACGCCGAACGCACGGACGCGTTGCTGGCGGATCTCGCCTCGCACGGCGTGAACCGCATCGTGTTCGAAGGCGATTCGGTGACGGGCGCCGCGGACGACGCCGCATCGAAGTCGTTGACGGTCATGGCGGAGCTCATGAACCAATACGGAATCGGTCTCGCGACGATCGAGATGTCGAAGCCCCAGAAGGGCTTGGGGAAGCTGGCGCATCTGACGGATTACAACGTCGTCCGGCTTCATTCGCTGCCGGCGAACATGTCCAATATGGCGCCGGAGGATTTGGCCGATCGGTTCGCGCTGGCGACGCAGGATCGAAACATCCGGATGATCTTTCTCAACACGGCCGCTTCGTTCGATACGTCGCTCGGCCTTCGCAAGGATACGGTCGGGAACTTGGTGAAGAGCCTAGAAGGGGAAAACGGGGCGCTTGCGCGGATTCAAGATAACGGATTTGCTTTAGGCGTGGCGGAGCCGTTCGAGCCGAACGGCTGGTCCGGCGCCGTATCGCTCGTCTTGAAGGCGCTCGTTACGATCGGCGCGGTGGCGCTGATCGCCATTCTGGTCGGCGCCTTCTTCCCGAGTCTGGCGCTGGCGGCGTTCGTCGTCGGACTCGCCGGCTCGGCCGCGCTGTACGTCCTGTCGACGACGCTGCTGTCGCAAGGACTCGCGCTCGGCGCCGGCATCGCCGCGGCGACGCTGGCGACGCTGTTCGCCGTGCGACGCGCCGATGCGGCGTCCGGCGGCTCGGCCGCGCTGCGGAGCGTAAAGCTGCTTGCGGGCGCTTCGCTCATTTCGTTCATCGGCATCGCGTATATCGTCGGCTTGCTCGATCACATCACGTATCTTTACGTGCTGCGGCAATACCGAGGCGTCAGCCTGCTGCACCTCGCGCCGATCGCGTTCGCGTTCGCGTACGTGCTGTTCTTCCACGGGGAGACAAGCCTGCGAGGGGTCGCGCTTCGGGTACGATCGTTCCTCATGACGAACATTACGGTGCTGTGGGTCGCCCTGGCGGCCGTCGCCGGCGTCGCGGCGCTGTACTATATGTCCCGAACGGGCAACGCGGGAACGACGACCGGTTTGGAGCGGGCGTTCCGCGACGCGCTTCAGGACACGCTCGGCGTTCGGCCGCGCACGAAGGAGTTCCTGCTCGCCCATCCGCTGTTCGTCTTGGGCGTCTACTTGGCCGCGACGACGCGCCGGAAGCTCGGGCTGCTCCTGATCGCCGTCGGCTCGATCGGGCAGCTGTCGATCGTCGATACGTTCGCGCATCTGCACACGCCGCTCGTCATCTCGCTGATTCGGGTGTTCTACGGTCTCGCGTTCGGCCTCGTCATCGGGTTGATCTTGATCGCGATCTGGCGGTTGCTTGAGAGAGGGTGGAGCCGATGGGCAAGATGGCTCGAACCATAGTCGTATCGGGATATTACGGCTTTAATAACAGCGGAGACGAGGCGGTGCTGCACGCGATCGTAACCGCGCTTCGAGACGAAGCGCAGGCGGCCGGCGCGGAGGCGCGCATCGTCGTCCTGTCGGGCGACCCGGCGGAAACCGCGCGCCTGCACGGCGTCGAGACGGCGCATCGGATGCGGCCGCTGGCGGTGCTGGGCGCGCTGCGCCGCGCCGACGCCCTGATCAGCGGCGGAGGGAGCCTGCTTCAGGACGTCACCAGCGCCAAGTCGGTGCTGTATTACTTGGCCGTCTTGAAACTTGCCCGTTGGATGCGCGTACCGACGTTCATCTATGCGCAAGGCGTCGGGCCGATTCGCGACCGCGGCCGATTCGGGCCGATGATTCGCTCGGCGTTCGAGGCGAGCCGGTACGTCTCGGTGCGCGACGACGAATCGAAGGAGCTCGTCGCTTCCTTCGGCGTCGCCCCGGAGCGGATCGACGTGGTGCCCGACCCTGTGATGGGCATGGGCTTGTCGCTGCCGTCGACCGCTGCCGTTACGACTGGCGCGGGGGTTCGTCTCGGGGTATCGGTCCGATTCTGGAGGGACGACCGCCAAGAGCTGGAGCGCCTTGCGGCGGGGCTCGCATTGGTTCTGGAGGAGAGGGAGGACGCGAAGGTCGCGCTGCTTCCTTTTCACCTGCCGTCGGACAAGCTTGCCTCGGAATTCGTGGCGGATCGCTTGGTTGCAGCCGGCTTCGGGCCGGATCGCGTCGAGGTGCACGCCGGCGCTTCGCATCCGAAGGACATGCTGAGCGAAGTTGCAGGCTGCGATGCGCTGATCGGAATGCGGCTGCACTCGCTCATCTACGCCGCTACCGCAGGGGTGCCGCCGATCGCCGTCTCTTACGATCCGAAGATCGATCAATTCATGAGACGTCTAGGCGAGTCGCCGGTCGGCGATACGGATTCGTTGGATGCGGATGCGTTGGCGGCGGCGGTATTAGGACGGCTGGAACTCGGGAAGACTGCTTGGTACGGGGAGAAACGCGCAGCAATCGAGGAAATGCAACAAAATTCTCGCGCTCCGGCGCAACAAATCTTTCGCGAACTGCGTATATAAGGTTGGTCGATAATGGAAACGACTGTATCGAAGGCGGAGACGGTCACGCTATTCGGCGTGGAAGTCTCTAAGATGGGGATGCGTCAGACGGTCGACTATTTGGCGGACGCGGTGCGGCGGCGCCGCGCGACGCACGTCGTGACGGCGAATCCGATCATGTTCATGACCGGATTCGAGAACGAAAGCTTTATGCGGATGCTGCGGGAGGCCGATCTGGTCGTTCCCGACGGCGCGGGGCTCGTCTGGGCCGCCCGCCGGCTGGGGAAGCCGGTCGCGGAACGCGTCGCGGGGTTCGATCTCGTGCAGGAGCTGTTCCGCGTAGGAACCCGCGAAGGTTGGAACGTCTACTTGCTCGGCACGTCGCAGGAATTGATCGAGGCGGCGCGGGACCGGATCGCGGAGAAGTATCCAGGGCTCCGGATCGTCGGCTGCCGGAACGGATTTTTCGGTCCGGACGAAGACGACGAAGTCGTCCGGGACATCGCCGAGGCGAAACCGGACCTGCTGCTGGTCGGAAGATCGACGTACACGCAAGATCCATGGATCGCGCAACACCATCAACGGCTGAACGTGCCCGTTATGATCGGCGTCGGGGGCAGCTTCGACGTCATGTCCGGCAAGCTGAAGCGCGCGCCGCGGTGGATGCAGAAGGCGGGCCTCGAATGGGCGCATCGCTTGATGCTCGAGCCAACCCGTTGGAGACGCATGTTGGTGTTGCCCAAATTCGCATTGAAAGTGATGGTTTTCGGCGAAAAGCAACGCACGCGTTGACTCCGACGTGAAATCTTTCTGAAAACGGCCTGAAAACGGTCGAAAACGAGTGAAAACCGTCTTCATCCGCGCTAGCTTACGGAATACGGCAGGAGTATAATGGGCACTGTCAGCTTTCGAAGGGGTGGAATGTAAAAAAAGATGGAAATCGCATATATCGTTGGATTCGTCGTCGCGCTCGCGATGGCGCTAGGATTGACTCCGCTTGTGAAGAAGTTCGCCGTCCGGGTAGGCGCCGTCGACGCGCCGAATCAACGCAAGGTACATACGCGAATCATGCCGCGTCTCGGCGGTCTCGCGATTTACCTGGCGTTCATGGCCGCGATCATGATCGCGTTGCCGCTCGTCAGCGGCGAGAAGCCGCACGTCATCTGGGGACTATTGCTCGGCGGAACGATCGTTACGATCGTCGGCGCGCTCGACGACCGGTTCGACCTATCGCCGAAGGTGAAACTGCTCGGCCAGATCGCCGCCGCCAGCGTCGTCGTATCGTTCGGCGTCAAGGTCGACTTCGTCACGCTTCCGTTCGGCGACGGCACGCAGATGGGATGGCTCAGTATTCCGATCACGATCTTCTGGATCGTCGGTGTGACGAACGCCATCAACCTGATCGACGGCCTCGACGGTTTGGCGGCCGGCGTATCGGCGATCGCGACGGGGACGATCTTCGTCCTTGCGTTGATTATGGGGAACATCACGGTAGCCGTTTTGAGCGCCGTATTGCTCGGCAGCATTCTCGGCTTCCTTTTCTTCAATTTTCATCCGGCGAAGATTTTTATGGGCGATTCCGGGGCATTGTTTCTCGGATTCAGCTTGGCGGCCTTGTCGGTATTAGGATTTAAGCAGGCGACGCTCGTTTCGTTCGTCGTTCCGATCTTCATCTTAGGCGTGCCGCTGTCCGATACGTTCTTCGCGATCGTGCGACGTACGTTGAACAAGACGCCGATCTCGGCCGCGGATAAAAACCACTTGCACCACTGCATTCTGGCGTTGGGTTTAAGCCATCGCAATTCGGTGCTCGTGATCTACGCGATCGCCGCGATGTTCGCGCTGAGCGCGATTCTGCTGTCCACGGTCGCGCAGTGGGTCGCGCTGATCGTGATCGCCGTGACGCTTCTCGTGCTGCAGGTCGGCGCCGAGCTGATCGGCATCGTGCAGAAAGGCCGACGCCCGGTCATCAACTTCGTGCAACGATTGCTCTCGTTGAAATAGAAACTTCTTGTCTTACGACGCTCGCCCTTCGGCGGGCGTTTTTCTTTTTCCTGCGACTGGGATGCACCTTAGGGAAATAGGCTTATTTTACTAAGGCGTTTATATTAAGTTTGTGTCGGAATTTGCCGATATATTGGAATACGTGAAACTTTTTGCACTGGGAAGAAGTCTAACTAAAGCAGAGGTTTCTTCCAAACATTTGAAGGAGGGGCTGTTAGATCGGGCTGGACCGCAACAGGCATGGAGAGAACCGCTCACAAGACGACAATGCATTGAATAAGGAGGAATTAAGCTTGAAACGGTTTTTTCGACCTTGGCTTCAATTTACGCTCATATTCTCAATTCTAGCTGCACTGCTTCCCTTACCTATACATACGGCTTCCGCAGCATCCCGAATCTCGATCAATAGCCTATACGTGACGGAATCGGCGAACGATATCGTCAACAACCGTCCGAAGGACGACAATAAGGTTCCGAGAGTCGTGACGAAGAACATCAATATTACCGCTACGGTCGAAGGGGTCAGCGACGCGCAAATCTCTTCATTATATATTCAGCTTACGAATGTAGCCTCCGGGGTGACGCAGTCGGATACGGGGATTAAAGCGCAGAAAATTCCCAATACGTTCGACGTGGTGTTTTCGAATGTCCCCTTGACGGAAGGGCTGAACAAAGTCGTAGTGAAATTAGGCGGGACGAGCGTCGTCGAATCGGCGCCGGGCTGGGTGTATTACACCGCGACGACGAACATTACCGATCTGAAGGTGAACTCCAAGCCGTTCGTGGAGACGCAATTTTATCCGGAAAATCCGCTGCAATCGACTGCGATTTCCATCACGGGTAAGGCGGCCAACGCGGCAGAGGTGCGCGCCAGCTTGAACAACGGCACGCCGCTTACGGGCTTTATCGATCAAGCGACGGGCGAATTTTTCTTCTCGGGCGACGATGCCGGGAACTCGACCTCGGTCGCCAGCCTTAAGCTTACGCCGGGCGACAACCCGCTCACGCTGTTGTCCGTCAACAGCACGAAGACGTTCCAGGTCGACCGGAACTTAATTTACGATAACGGCAAACCATTCGCTTTCGATGCGAAGATCTCTCAAGACGTCCCGGAAACGCCGGATAATCCGACGACGAAGGTGTACGGCAACCCGATGAAGCTTTTGACGAAGCCGACGGTGCAAAATCCGTTCGTGAAGATCGACTCGAAGCTTAAGGTCGATCTCGATACGAACGGCGTTCCGCAGTACCGTTACGTGGAAGTGTCCGCAGGCGGCAGTAAATTCGGACCGTTTGATTTGATTTCGAACGCGCTCCCGGCGGAGCGTGCGGTAGACGTCTATCCGAAGTCGATCATTACGGAGCATAGTCAGTATGACTTTACGTTGCATGGCGCGGCGCTCTCGGGCGTCCGATTGAGATACAAGAGCAATGACGGCAATGTTACCGGCGAATTAACGGCGGGCACCGTGTCGGCCGACGAGACAATGAAGATTTTCATGCTGCCGGCCAACACCTTCACGACGGCAGGCTCGCCGTATACGTTGACGGCGTACAAAGCGGACGGCACGACCGTCTTGAACGTGTTCGACAATATTACGGTATTCGGGAAGACCGTGACGACCGCGGTGCCGCGGGTAAGCGACGGGTTTACGATGCCTAGTTTAAAAGCGAATTACCCGAACGGTACGACCGTCTCGGTTCCGTTAGCAAGCGCGGTCGTAGACACGAACAAATACATGCGGATGGAAATCGTGCGTATGGCCGGCACATTGTCCTCCGGCGTTGGTTTCTCGGACCAGAGCCGCAACTACTTGACTTCTCCGGACCGAATCGCATTGAACATGCCGCAGGACATTCCGGCGGGCGATTATAAAGCAAGAATTTACTACAACGACCAAGTGATCGCGGAACGTTATTTCAAGATCGCTCCGGCCGACCCGGAGACCCCGGTCATTACGAAGGTGACAACGTCGTCCATCGTGCCGAACGACGGCAAGACGTATTTCATCGTGTCCGGCAGTCACTTCGGCAATGCGCCGGATACGACGATCGTTAATGCGACGTTAGGCGGACGAGCTCTGACGTTATACGACCACCGCGATTCGCAAGCGATCTTCGAGTTGGCGGATCAGGATGTTTTTGCAACTGCGCCTGGAACGCACGCCTTGAACTTCGAAGTAAGATATACGAACTCGACGCTAGCGGCGGCAACGACCGCAACGGCGGCGTCTAACGTCGTGACGGTCGCTGCGAACGCGCCGGACTATCAGAATATGACGGTAACGGACGTGTCGCCATTGCAGCTGCAGCGGACGGCCGTCAATCGTCAGATCACGGTGACCGGCACGAACTTAAGAAATGCCGCCAGCAACAACCTGATCGCCCGCGTATACAACAGCTCGGAAGTGCTCTTGGATCAACCGGCGGTAACGGTCACCAACTCGACTTATACGCAAGGGAGCTTTAACTTCCCGGCCGTTGCGACCGCGGGGGACTATTACGTTCAATTCGTCAATGTCACGGCTGGGAACGAACGCGTCCTAGCGCAGTATCCGTTTACGGTCGTCGAACCGCTGCCTACGGCGATCTCGCCGAGCTCGGCTCCGTCGACGCCTTCCCAGAAATTGAAGGTATTGGGCACGAACTTCGGTAGAGTGTCTGGCCTCCTTTCCGTCCGGTTCACGTCGGACGCCGACACGAACCTTCGGACGACGATGCCGATTACCGCTCTCCACAACGGAGGGACGGCCGTTCTGGACTCGCCGTCGGGCTTGGCGCCGGGGTCTTACACGGTCAATCTGTTGTATAACGGCGAACCGGTCGGGAACGCTATGAAGTACACGGTAACGTCCGCCTCTTCGGCGACGCTGCGGGAGAACGGAACCTGGTCGAAGGCGAACCGGTATATGGTGTACGACTTCTCGGCCGAAATTCAAATCCCGACCGATCAGCAGCAGAACTTAGTGTTCCGCTTCTACAACTCGGAATCGGATCAGAATCAGCCGAACTCGCTTTTCACGTATTATTATTGGAACGCAAGCCTCCCTTACGTCGACCACGCGGCGATCGATAACGCGGGCGCGTCGATCCGCCTGACGGAAGGCGTCGAAAATCAAGTAACGGAGCTTCCGGCGAAGCTGTACGTATATACGAACACGAATGCAGACTATGTAAACTATTACCTCGGGGAATATCGTCCGAGTTCGTCGCCGACCGGCGGCAGCAATACCTACGTCATCGATCCGGTGACGGGTCTTCGGAAGTTTACGATCACGATCCCGTCGCTCCCGAGCGGGTTTAACGAAATCACGTTCATTCCAAGCCGAGGCGGCATAGAAAACCTGTCGGCGAAGAAAACATATCAATTGAACGTATCGAGTACGCCTTACGTCATTGTCAGTAATATTTACAACGGCATGGTGATTAAGAGCATTGGTGAGATCGCCTGCTCCACGGGGACCGGAAATGTAACCCAATGTTTGCAAGGACGTCTCGTGAACGTTTCCGATCCGAATCTGAACCCGGCGAGGACGCGCGTGGAAGTATTGATCAACGACGTGTCGTTCAACCTATCCCGTAACACGGATTTCAAGGATTCCACGAATCCGGATAAGTTCACGTTCTGGTTTGGGCCGGGCAGCGATCACCCGACATCCGGGGATTTGAAGGAAGGCAAGAACGTCATTAAGTTTTTGATCTACGAAAATGGTTCGACCGTTCCGATTACGCAGGCGACGTTCGAAATTTTCAAATTCAGCACGAACGCTCCGGAATTCATCGCGGTGAAACCGGTGGAGAGCGGGGACGTTCCGAAGTTTTTCCAAAGCGAAAACCAAACGAATCCGGACGCTTATGCGACTAGCGAAACCTCCGTCGTATTGGAAGGCCAATTCGCGAACGCTACCGAAATCAAACTGACGGTAACGAAGAAAGACCCTGTAACGAATCAATTAATTACGTTGTATGACCGCAGGTACGGCGGCAGCTTTAATCAAGCAGAGCCGACGACGGGCAACCCGAATTATTTCTCGCGGATCAATACGCCGCAGGCGGGACAATTCCTTACGGTTCCGATCGCGCTAAGTCCGATCGGAGATACGACGTTCGAATTCTCGATCACGAACACGTCGAACATCGTCGTCGTTCGAACGATTACGATTACGAGAGAGCCGCTGCCGTATGTAGTCATTAGTCCGAAGCTGTCCAAAAACTCGGCAGGCCAGGATCAAGCGAACATTAACGGGAACTTCGTTGAAATCGAGTTGGAGGCCGAGAACGCCGACGCCGTCTTCGTAGGCAAGAATCAGGCAACGCCAAGACAAGTCGTGGATCCGGTCACCCGATTGACCGAAACGCATTACTTCTACGAAGTAAGAGATTTGAAGAACGGCAAGAACGAAATCAAGTTCACCGTCGTGCGAGGGGACGAGGAAGAAGAGGGCAGCATTATCGTCTTCAACGTCAACACGCCGATTGAAGGAGCGCAATTCAAATCGCTGCTTAAGAACAAGATCTCTGCATTCGAGAAGCAGCTGGAGTTGTCGTTCCCTAGAGGAACGGTCTTGCGCAGAAACGATCCGTCGGGCATCAATCAATACATCTCGAACGAACGTCAAATCTTGTTCGGAATCGCAGGCTCGGACGGACGCGTGGATAAGTACAAGTTCCCGTTCGCATCCGACGGTCAGATCGGCAATCCGAACCCGATCGTCAACGACGCAAGGCTCATGTTGATGGAACCTACAGGCCGATTCGATACGATCAGTCCGCTGTATTGGATCGATGCCGGCACGATCGCGGCGAACGAGACGGACATGCGCAAAGCCCTGACGGGAAGCGGCGAGCTGCCGTATGCAGGAACTCAGTTCTACAATCGCAACCTAAAGGATCTTGTCGTTCCTTCGCAACCGGGTCAATTGACGTTGAAATACGACCCGATCATCCGGAATCAAGGATGGAAGTACGTCACTGTGTATCATTACGATATTTATGAAGATCATCGGGGCGTCGTCGCTCCGAGATGGCGCAATATCGGCGGGGTCGTCGATCCAGGCAAAAACACGATCACGGTGCCGCTGGAGCGGTTCGGGTATTACCAGGTCATGTACATGGATCAGAGCTATGACGACGTGATCGCGCACGCATGGGCTCGGGACGACTTGGACATCCTGTATTCCAAAGGGGTCATGATCAACAAAGGGACGACAAGCTTCATGCCGAACGACCCGATTACACGCGGCGAGTTCGCTACGATGCTGGTCAAGATTTTCGATATCCCGTTGACCTACACGGAGAACCCGACGTTTACCGACGTGCTTCGCATTAACCCGTTGGCTAACGGTCTATACGATTATAAGTATATCGAGACGGCTGCGAAGGCAGGCATCGTACGCGGCGCAGGCGGCGGGCGATTCCAGCCGGACGGGGCGATCACGAGACAAGACGCATCGGTTATGATCGCACGGGCCGCGAACTTAAAGTTGGAGTCGGACAGCGAGAAATCGCTCAAGTCGCTTCAGAAGGATTTTACCGACGCGAACGGCATCGATATCTACGCCAGAGCTTCCGTCGAAGCGGTCGTCGACGAAGAGTTTATTCTCGGCAAAGAGAACGTGATGCTTCAAGGTCAAAAGAAGCCGACGTATCGCTTCGATCCGACGGCGACGTTCACCCGCGCGGAAGCCGCCGCGGTGGCCATCCGAGTCATGAAATCGAATAAGAAAATTCCGAAGTAATTACGCGAAAAGCCGCCCGCTCTAGGGCGGCTTTTCTTTGGATTCGCCAGGTGCAGTTGCAACGAAAGATGGAAAGCATTAGTGATAGACGATAATGATAGATCAAGATATACTAAGTTTCGTAGCCGGCAAGCAACACGCGGCTGCAACGCAGAGAAAGAAAGAAAAAAGTTTTCGAATGATCGCAACTTTTTTCGAAACCCTGCGTTTAATATGATGAACCCGAGGCGAGAGGCCACTGGACATTGGAGAAAGCGACAAGCGAATTTGGAGTTTGGAACAATTTCACAAAATCCTCTTTACGCTTATTGCCTACCAATGTATAATTGTAAAGTGGTTTTAGTGTCTAGCAAGTTGGTTGGTTTACTAGTTTCTGCAGCTTGTACAATCGAGTAATAAGCTGTAGACTTCCTAAATAGGAAATCAACGCTCAACCTTGGAAAGGGGGTGAATCGGCGATGAGGGATAAGAGCTACACATTTAAGAGAAATTCTCACACACCGAACGATATTCGAGGAGGAGAAAAAAAGGTTATGAAAAAAGGTTTATCTTTGCTTCTCGCAGCATCCGTAGCATTCTCTGCATTCTCCGCTACAGCATTCGCTGCTGATCCGCAAACAGCACAAGAGAAATACGACGCACTTGTCGAAGCAGGCATCTTCGAAGGCTTCCCGGACGGCGAAGCTCACCTCGATGAGAACATGACTCGTGCACAAGCAGCGAAGATCGTTGCTTTGGTACTCGGTCTTGAAGAAAACGCAGCAGCGGCATCGGTCTACAAAGACCTTAAAGATGCTGAGTGGGCAGCAGGCTTCATCGGCGCAGCTACGGAAGCAGGCGTTCTTAACGGCCGCGGCAACGGCGTGTTCGACCCGTCCGCTAACGTAACGATCCAAGAACTTGCTAAGATCATGGTTGAAGCTCTCGACATCGAAGTCGACGCAGAAGCTACGGCTGAAGGCGCAGACGAGTGGGCAGCTCCTTACGTTGCAGCAGCAGTTGCAGCTGGCTTGATCGCAGAGCAAGACGACTACACTGCACCGGCTTCCCGTACGATCTTGGTAGAAGCTAGCTACTCCGCTTACACGCAAACGAACGTACCGGACGTAGCAAGCGTAACGAAAGCTGAAGCAACTGGCGTATACAAAGTTCAAGTAACTTTGGACAAAGCAGTTGACACGGCGAAAGCTACGCTCGCACTGAAGAAAGGCTCCTCGACTGTTAGCACGAAGACGGTTTGGGCGGAAGACGGCAAATCCGCAACGTTGGAACTCAGCACGCGCATTACGGCTGGCGAGTACACGGTAACGTTGGGCGGCCTCGAAGAGTCCGCAGTAGGTACGACAACGGCTTCCTTCACGGCTGAAGACGAGAAAGTGTCGAAGCTTGACTTCGTAAACTCGAACGACACGCTTCCGTACTCTGACTTCGCAACGGTTGAAGTTGTAGCAGAAAACCAATACGGCGAGGCAGTTTCGATCGGTGCTTCCAGCTTCACGGCACTTGTATCCGGCGGTTCGGTAACGATGACGAAGAACGACAACGGCACGTTCAATCTTCCGGTTGACACGAAGCGCGATGGCGTAACGCAAGGCAACGGCGTGATCCCAGTTACGGTATTCTACAACAGCAGCAATGTTACGGTTACGAAAAACTTCAAAGTCGGCACGGTGCCGTTGCTTTCGAAGATCGAAGCTGGCGACGTGAAGTACTCCAACACGACTACGAACAAGTTGACTGCTGCTAACGACGTAGCTACGATTCCGGTAACGTTGTACGACCAATACGGCAACAAGCTTGTCAAGGCTCAATTCGACAGCACGCCGGCTGAAGTTCTTGCATCGACGATCAATCCGGTTGTCACTCCGTTCGATCAGAAGCTGGTGTTCAACAAGAATGCTGATGACGAAGTGTTGTTGTTCGACGACAACGGCAACGCGAAGCTTGAGCTGAAGCTTAACGCGAAGATGGATAAGAACGCTGAGTTCACGGTTAACATCTTCGGCGGCGCATCCTCGGCAACGGCAACGGTTTCGGTTGGCGCAGCTAAAGTTGTAACGAAGTTCGAATTCGATGTCTCTTCTGTTACGCTTGCAGCGAATGACGAGAAAGTAATTGTTCCGATCATTGCTTACGATGCAAACGGCGAGAAGTTGACTGCACAAGAAATTGCAGACAGCGCTGCAGAGGGACGTTTCAACATCAATGTAGCTAACGCTACAACGAAAGTGCTTCTGACGGGTACAGATAAAGGTAAGCTTGAAATTGACTTCAACGGCGCTGGCCCGGTTTATAACACGCCGAACAGCAAAGTATTCTTGTCCGGTCAAATCAATCAATCGCTTACGAACACATTCGTTCAAACGAACATCACGGTTAGCGACTTCAGAACTCCAGAAAGCTTCAAGGTAGACAACGATCTTACTCCGAAGGGTATCTTGGGTGCGGACGATGACTTCATTCTGAAGCTGCAAGACGCGTACGGCAAGGAAGTTGGCAACATTCCGGAAACGATCGCTTCGGCTAACGGTCAAACTTCGCAGTACCGCGTTGTTGTCGAAGTAACGACGAGCGGCGACCTTACAATCGCTAACGTTGTTGAGAAAGGCGCAGTTGCAGGTGTTCCGGAAGACACTAACCCGGCAACTCCAGCATTGGATGCTTCGACGGTTAAGAAAACCTACACGTTCGCTTACAACCAGTTTGCTGAGTTCAACAAAGGCTTCGACGTGAATACGAACGAAGGCGACGAAGGTAAGGTAACGATTAAGGCGACGATTCAGAAGAAGGGTAGCACGGGCGACTTCTCGAACTACTCCTCGTCGGTATCGCGTTCGTATGAGGCTATCAAGAGCGACACAGCATTGACGTACTCCGTTAAGGCTATTGGAGACCTCTACGCTGCGGTTGATAAGCTGCCTACAGCACCTCAAGCTGCTGGCGTTGCGGTAGAAGGCACGGCTGGCGCGAGCCAATTCGACAAGAAGCTTAGCGTAGTTGCTAAGGATTCGGCTGGCAACGAAGTCAAGCTTCCGAACAACTTCGTACGCGGAATCACGGCTGCTGACTTGGGTATTGCACAGGTTCACTACGACGGAACGAACGATGCTTATGTGCTTGGTAACAAAGCAGGTACGACAACTGTAACGGCTATCGTTTACACGAACAAAGGCGATACGGTTAACCTGTCCCAAGACGTAACGGTTAAAGCAGATCCGATCGTTGTCGACAAGTTGGAAGCTGGCAAGTCGTCTAAGGCATACGATGCAGGAATCACGAACGTAATTGACTACTTCCAGTCGATTAAGGTGACGGACCAGTACGGAATCACGTACGAGAACAAGTACAATGATCCGGCGACTGCCGCTGACGAAACGTTGACGCAAATCAACGACAACGACTCGATCCTTGGCCTCCGTTACACGGTCAAAGTTGTTAGCGGTACGGGCGCAGTAACGATCGATCCTAAGACTGGCGCAATCAGCGCGGTTCCTGGAACGGTTAACGAGTTCGAGATCACTGCAATCGCACCGAACGGTAAGTCGGTAACAGTTCTTGTAAGCAAATCCTTGTAATCTTCAAAAATAAAAGGGGCCCTTCGGGGTCCTCTTTTATTTTTGTCCAATGAATGAGGAAATTATACCAACCAGAAAAATAGTAATATTAGAAACTTTTCGAACTCGGTTTGCGTTTAATGTAGCAGGAGGGATTACATGATGAACGCATATCGAAAGAAGGCAGTTGCCCTTGCAACTGTGATGGCATTAGCGGTCAGCTTGGGACAAGTACATGCGACCGAAAGCACGCCAACCGGAGCCGCTCAAACGACGCCATACACGGCACCGTCTTTAGGTAAGGTCAATATTTCCAACACCGCGAACTTCGAAGTGTTCAACGTTCAGGAACTGGAACAGACAACGAATAAAATCGTTTCGTTTACGCTCCGATTAACGAATAAGAGCACGCAGGGCTCGATCAACTTTAACGATTATTGGGTCCGTTTGAAATCCAAAGGTGGGACCAGCTTTACTGTGAGCTTGGTCTCCGAGAACAAAGATCAACAAAATGTCGCCGCCGGGACGCATCAGGATTACCGATTTTACGCTATCGTAAATAAAACGACGAAATTATCCGATCTTCAATTTAACCTGATCGCCTGGGACTTCTCCCAGTCCAACTTCGAGCGTTTGCTTGGGACGATCAACGTACCGGCTACATACACGAAAAGCGTGCCGGTGAATCGCTCGTATACCGTGGTTTCGGACAAAGGCAGCTTCAATACTTCTGTGAAACGAGTAGCGACAGGTAAGAACGATAAAAGTTACTTGCCGAATGTAACGATCATCATGGAGAATGCAGGTGCCCAGGCGATTACGGGTATGAATCTGCAGTTCCAGCTTCGAAGCAAGTCGGGGTTGTTTTATCCATTAAAGAGCACGGTTACGGAAGCGACCGTCTTCAACCCCTTGGAAAAGAAAGAACTTACTCTTACAGGCGTTGTGCCTGTAGAAGCCGGTGGGGACGGATGGCAGTTAGTGTTGACGCAAACCGTTACGAGCGACAAGGGATCCGTCACCTTCCCGCTCGCTTCTTACGACCTTCCTGCTACGACGGCTGAAGATGTCTCGATCGGTTCGGAGCAGACGTTTTCAACGGAAAAGGGAACTTATACGGCTGTTCTTACCAACTTAACTAGGGTTCCATGGGAAGATCAGGATTTGCTAGTTTCCAATGTCTCGATTAAAAATAAAGGAACGACACCATTGCCTGTTCCTAACCTGACAGGCAGCTACAAATTGGATGAAGTCATCGACTCCGACGCCGAACTCGTCCAATTCGATAAAGTACTCACGATTGCACCGGGCTCTGAAATGAACGTTCAATTCGTGAGCAAGGTCCCTTACACGTATTCTTTCCAAAAGATCGCCTTAGCACTAGAGGAAAAGGCTGGCGAAGGCACCGAGGCGACAACAACGGAGCTTATCCGCTTCCATCATAGCTCAGAATTGATGTCGATCCCGTCGGTTGCATTCGGGAAACAGCACACGGTAGAAGCGATCGGAAAGCGCGCAGCGGTGACAGTCCGGACCACGGACACGTTCGGAAGCTCTTCGGCAAAGCTTGTTAATGCGGTCGTAGACATTACGAACCTTGAGAAGAGGTACACTCCGACGGGGACCTTCGTTGGGCAGTTCCAGACGGTAGACGGGGCGGTGTATCCGGCAACCATCGTTAAGCCGGATACGAAAGTCGCTCCGAATGGGAAGGCTTTGGTTTCGTTCCAAGCGAGCATTCCGAATCAAGTCGACTTGAAGGGGCTTAAACTTTTACTCGGCGAAGCGGTGGAAACGACCACGCAACCGACGAATGGGGAAACGGGAACGGTTACGAGTGCATACGTAAACCCCGTGTTGCTCGATCTTCCGAAGGAGATCACGGAGCCGAAGAAGGATACGAAGGAGATAAACGTATATCCTTATAAAATCTCGTTCGAGAGATTCGGTACGCAAGTGAACTTCATAGAAAACAAGGTTCAACTCGAATTCAACTACACGCTGGAACGCGACTTTACGGTTGAAGCGAACACGACGGATCGGAAGATTATAGTGGAAATTCAAGATCCCAAAACGAAGTTCGGCTTAACCTACGAATTGAAGTTGGACGATGGCAAGGCGAAGGCCGACAACGATGGGACGCCGACGACGGATATGTTGATGCTTGGAACCCACAGCATGGAGTTGACGAAGATCGACGAAGACTTTATGTTCAAGCTCGATAACCTGCAAAATTACACCCTAAACATTTACGATCAGGTGAAGCCAGGGTATAAGAAGTTAATTGCCACGAAGTCGATTCGTTGGTTTACTATTTCGGATTAACCATAACGAAGGAGCCTGTAGGCAGGGAGAAGGAACCCCTGCCTATAGGCTTTTTTTCGTCCCCGGCTAAGGTCTAGGAATGGAATCATGCCCGAGACTGTACGGTAAATTCACTAAAATAGGTATGATAGGCCATAGGAGTCCAGGGTGCGGGGAGGAAAGAGTGCAATGTTACTACAAATTTCACGAATATCTACAAAAAGTACCTGTTAAGACGAGATGAAAGATATAGAAGCCGCGTGACGGACGGCGGGTAACATGAAAAAGTTGGTGTGGAGAGGAACGAATCCATGAATAAGTTAACGGATTTCTCGATGAAAAACATCGCCGCGGTGTTTATCATCATGCTGCTCCTGTTCGGGGGCGGCGTCTATTCGGCCACTTCGTTGAAGATGGAAAGCATGCCGGATATTTCATTACCGATCGTTATGGTACAGACCCAATACACGGCACCGCCGAAGGATGTATTAGATCAAATTACGAAACCGATCGAGAAGGCGATCGCGAACGTGCAGGGCATGAAAAACATGACTTCTACGTCCAGCGACAACTTCTCCATGATTACGTTGGAATTCGATAGCGGCGTAAATACGGAGGATGCGAAGGACGATATCGAGGGTTTGCTGCAGAACGTCAGACTGCCGAGCGGGGCGGAACGCCCGAAGGTGCTGACGATCGGCTTTGCCTCGCAGCCGGTGTACTATTTGTCCGTATACGGCGAGAACGGCATGAATCAAGTCGAGCTCGATCGCATCTACAAAGATACAATTCTTCCCGCCTTTAACTCGTTGGACGGAATCGACCATGTCGAATCGATCGGCAACGAAGAGGCCGTATTAAATATTAGACTGCATGCCAATGCTCTCTTAAATTATGGGCTAACGCCTCAGTCGGTCAGCCAATCGATCCGAGCAGCGCTGATGTCCAGTCCCGCCGGCACCGTCGATATCGACGGCAATACGCAGATGGTTCGGATTGCGGGCGAATTCGATACGATCTACAATCTTGAAAATCTTACGATCAGTACGCCAACCGGCGATACGCTGCAGTTGAACCAAATCTCCACCGTCGAAGCGATTAGCGAATCCACCTTTCGAGCCCGACTGGACGGCAAACCCGCAATCGGGATAAACCTATACAAGACGAAGGATGCCAACACCGTGGAATTCGCCGCGGAGGCCGACCGTCTCATCGCCGGATGGGAGCAGACGCATCCGAACGTAAAGTTCCATAGCGTATATAATTCCGCTACGGATATTCAACACTCGATCGACGGCATGGTCAAGGAAGGTCTCATGGGCGCGCTGCTGGCCTCCGTCATGATCCTCATTTTCTTAAGAAATATTCGGATGACCTTTATCGTTCTGGTATCCATCCCGTTATCAATCCTGATAACGCTACTAGTCATGGCGGGTCTGGACATTACGTTGAATATCATGACGCTCGGCGGGATCGCGATCGCGGTAGGGCGGGTCGTCGACGATAGTATCGTGGTCATCGAGAATATATACAGTCAGTTAACGAAACGGCAGGAGCGGAACGAGGGTGTAATTAAATTCGCAACGGCTCAGGTCGCCAGCGCGATTACATCATCTACAATTACGACTGTCGGCGTGTTCGGTCCGATCGCCTTCGTCTCCGGAATTCTTGGCGACGTGTTCCGTCCGTTCGCGATCACCGTCGTCGTCGCTATGATGTCTTCGCTGCTTGTGGCCGTGACGGTCATTCCGATGCTCGCGAAGCTGATGGTGTTGAATCAGAAAAAATTAGCGCATACGGAAGATCACGTCGGGAAAGCGGAAACCGCGTATAGACGAATCCTGAATTGGACGTTGCACAACCGGATTAAGACATTGTTGATTACGGCGGTCATTTTCGTGGCTTCCATAGTAGGAACCGTACCGTTCTTGCCGACGGCGTTCATGCCGGAAAGCTCCTCGGATAAGTCGATGCTCTTCAGCTTGGAGATGCCGTCGGAAACCTCGTTCGAGACGTTGGATAGTAAAATCAAAGAAATCGAAGCCATCATGGCCGCGTCCAAAGACGAAACGGGAGCAAATACCTTTACATACGTGGAGTCACTGGTCGGTTACGCCTTCGGGTCCGAGGAACAAATTCCATATACGGCGATGATTTTCGCGGAGGTCAGCGAAGCGACGGTCGCTAACGACGCCCTGAAGGTTTGGGAAGAGAAAATGCTATATGAAATGCCGAAAAATTCGGAGGTCAGCGGGCAATTGATCAGCTTCAGCGCCGGTACCGGGGGAGCCGACTTCGTTTATAACCTTAAAGGGGAAGACCAGCTCTACCTGGAGCAAGCGGCAGCGATGATCGAGGCGAAGCTGAGGGAATATCCGGAACTGATCGATATCGAAAACAGCCTGGGCGAAAAGAAGAAAGAAATCGAAATCACTGTAGACCAGAATAAAGCGAGAATGTACGCCTTATCCTCGGCCCAAGTGCTGGAGATGGTGGCGGCTTGGATCCGGGAAGAGCAGCTCGGCGAGCTGCGATTCAACAACGTACTCTATGAAACGAAAGTAGAAGTAGACCCGAACGATAAAAACTCCGTAGAAAAGATAGGAAGCTTCATACTGAAGTCGCCGCTCGGGCAGGACGTCGCGCTCAACGAAATCGCGAAGGTGCAGCAAATCGAGGCGCCGGTTGCGATTCAACGGGAGATGCAAAGCCAGACGCTGCGCGTAACGGCGACCGTCGATGCGGTGGACAAAGGCGGCGTCATCGCGAAGGTGACAGCCGAATTGGACACGTTGGAGCTCCCTCCGGGCGTAAGCCGCGAGGTGAAAGGAATCTCGGACGATATTGCGGAGAGCTTCACCCAGATGTTCTTGGCGATGCTTGCATCGATCTTTATCGTTTATCTTGTGATGGTGTTGGCGTTCGGCAACGCAAGCGCGCCGTTCGCGGTGCTTTTCTCCCTACCGCTCGCGGTTATCGGAGGGTTACTCGGACTGCTAGTTACAGGGGAATCTATTAATATTACATCGCTCATCGGCTTCCTCATGTTGATCGGGATCGTCGTCACGAACGCGATCGTTCTGATCGATCGGGTGCAGCAGCTCCGCACCGAAGGGAAATCGGTGCGAGATGCGCTGCTTGAAGGGGGAATGGCGCGTCTACGTCCGATCATCATGACGGCGGGCGCAACGATCTTCGCTTTGTTCCCGTTGGCGTTAGGCTTCTCCAAAGGGGCATTCATTTCCAAAGGGTTGGCGGTCGTGGTCATCGGCGGCCTTACGACCTCGACGCTGTTAACGCTCGTCGTGGTCCCGGTCATCTACGATTTGATCGAATCGATGAAAAGACGTCTTACCCGCAAGAAAGATCGTCATCCGACGAACGAAGCAAGTCCAGTACAGGCAACTCTATAGGTCATGGGAGAAAAAGGAGAGTCGAACAATGAAGTTATGGAGCAAAGAGCAGGGCGGAGCCGCCTTACGGATCGGCGCACTGACCGCTTTGGCGCTAAGCGCCGCCCTCGTGACAGGCTGTTCGTTGCAGCCTGCCGCGGCGGACGACACGAATGGAGCCCAGGAAGCGCCGCAAACGAAAATCGTAAGAATCGAGAAAGTAGGAAAAACGAAGATCGGCGAGCCGCTGGAGCAAGTCGCGGACGTATTGGCGTCCGTCCAAATCGACGTGTTCGCGAAGACGAGCGCCGAGGTAGAAGCGGTCCTAAAGAAACGCGGGGACTGGGTGGAAGCCGGCGAAACGATCGTACAGTTGAAGCAAGATGACGCGCTTCTCGCATTGGAATCTGCGGAGCTCGGTCTACGAAGCGCGCAACGCACCTTTGCGACGGGAGATCAAGAGATCGCGAACCAAAAGCTGCAAATGAAAAATCAAATCGCCCGCATGGAACAGCAGGCGAAGGATTTAGAAGAGAATTATAATTTGATGTTGAACGAGTTCGAGCTTGGCAATGTGACGCAGCGAGAGCTGGATCAAACGAAGACGAACTTGACGCTGCTTCAGTCCGATCTTGACCTGTTGAAGAAGCAGGAGGCGGCGATGGATGCGAAGCTCACGATGGAACAGTACGAGATTCAGTTGAAGCAGGCTCAGCTTCAATACGAGCAGGCCGAACGCCAGATGGAAAATTACAATATTAAAGCGCCGATTAGCGGACTGCTGACGGAGCTCCCGCTAGAAGTCGCTATGACGACGCAGCCGGGTACGAAGGCGCTGCAAGTCGTGAAGACCGATCCGCTGAAGGTGAAGGCGGAGCTGACGCAATCGGCGGCGGATGCGGTTCGCGGAAAGACCGAGTTGACGTTCTACGTCCCGGGCGTAACGGAAGCGGCGAGCGGAACGGTCGCCTTCCTGTCCCCGGTCATGAACGCGGCGACGAAGTCGTATACGCTGGAACTGGAAGTGCCGAACAAAGACAATAAGCTCATGCCGGGAATGAAGGCGCAGGTACTGTTATCCGAAGAAGAGGACCAAGTGGTCGTCGCGGTACCGACCTCCAGTATCGTCCGAGAGGGCAGCGAAAACTACGTATTCGTCCTTAAGGGAGACACGGTGGAAAGGCGTCAGGTCAAACTCGGCCGTATTAACGAAACGATGCAGGAAGTGCTTTCGGGCGTCTCGGAAGGCGAGGATCTTGTCATCTCCGGTCAGCATCAGCTGAACGACCAAGAGAAGGTACAACTCGCCCAATAATCGAAGGAGGATTTATGACTATGAAATATTGGGGAAAGCCGGTTGTTCTTGCGTTCCTGTCCGCGGCGGTGCTCGTTTCGGGCGCAGGAATCGGAACGGCCGGCGCTGCGGAAACGGGTACGAACGCGGCGGCCGCAACGCAGAAAGCCGAGCCGACGTATAAGGTGAACGCTTCATTGCGCACCGAAGCGAAGAGCGTCGCGATGCAGCGTACCGCAACAGGCATAAGCGTCGCGGCCGTTCTTCGATTGAAGAACGTAACCGGAAGCGTGGCTCGAGTCCCGGACTACGAGCTGCATGTCCATACGTCCGACGGCGTATCGTATCGGTTGGACGCTTCCGCGACGAATGCCAGGTCGGTGCGTCCGCAAGCCGAAATCGAGGTTAGCTTTATGGCGAACGTGGATGGCGTCGACGCATTGGACATCGCAAGCTTGCGATGGGTAGATGTGAATAAGTACGTGTATCCGAAAAAAGAGACGGTAATCGTTGAGCTGCCGGCTTCCGGTTCCGTATGGACGGGGATCGGCGCAAAGGTAAGCGGAGTGGCGGAAGCGGCTTGGGGCCAACCGTTCGAAATCAAGGCGTTGAAGTCTCCGTTGCGGTATACGGCTGTGGCCGTCAATGAGCAATCGTCCGAAACGGGCTTATCCACCGTGTTAAAGCTGTTGGTTCAAAATCCAAGCGCCGTAAAACAATCCGTACCGGCACTGACGATCGAAGGGCATGACGGGAAAGAAGCTTTCGTCGGCCAACGCGCCGAAGCGGGGGACATCGTGCTGCTGCCGGGCGAGGACACTTTCATACATATGGTGCTCCCGAAGAAGCCGAATTCTACGTTCAAAAACGTTGTCTTTTCAACGACGGAGACGTTCGTATCCATGGCAAGCGGGACGCCGCAGCCGAACGCGTACAGCGTCGGGCGCGTGTCCCTGGCGCTTCCAGCCAAGTCGACGGCGGCGTTCACGGCGCCGCGGTATACGCTAGGCGAGAACGTAGACGTGAGCAAGTTCAGCGATGCGATTCCGAAAGAAGTCAAAGTCGCGCTAGTGGAAATGAGCATGCACGAGACGACCGGAGCGAGCTACCAAACGGTGGTGGCGAAGGTCAGAGTGGAAAACGAGGGCAACAAAGCGCTGCCGATTCCGCCGCTCCTAGCGGAATTGCAAAGCAGCGAAGGGTACCAATACGTAGGTACGAGACAAAGCAACGCGCCGACGCAGGTGCTGCCGGGTCTTGCGACCGTTGTCGCCTACACTTTTACCGTGCCGTCGTCGGAGACGGGCAAGGATGTAACGTTGAAGCTGCAAGAACCGGTTGTAACCGCCTCGGGCGCGGCCTATCGCTCCGACTTAGCCGCAGTAAAATTGGATGTCGAGCAGCCGGGCTCGGATCGTACGTTCTCGTTCTATCCATACACGGTCCAGGTCAAGTCGAAGCACTTAGCATGGATGTACAATATCGCCACTGGCTATTCCTATAAGCTGAAGTTGAATTTAGAAATTCAACAAGACGAGCAAGTCGTCACCGATCGAGACTTTTCCTTAATGGAGATCGAAATCGTCGACGGTCTTGGAAGGGCAGTCGGATCGACGGAACTTTCGTTCGTGAACAGCTTGCCGAACGGCAATCGCAGGCTGCTCAGCGGGGAAACCGTCGTCAACTTCGCGAATCTGAATACGGAGCAGGCGGAAAATCAGTTGACGATTCGCATTTACGAGTCGATTCAAACGCCGACGGGTACGGTCAGACGATTAATCACGTCTATTAAATAATCTAGTAAGAAAGCCCCTTTCGCGAGGGGCTTTCTTGATTTGTCTTGCCACGATTCGACGTCGTTCGTTATGATTAGATTCATAGAGAACGATATTGGTAGAGGAGCGCGAGACATGCGTTGGGGAAAAGTGGCGGCTGCGGTCGCGGCGATCGGCTGCGGCGTCTGGGTCGGTTCGATGTTGACGACGTTCGCGAGCGGCATTCCGGCGGCGGGACAACCCGGTTCGTCGGAGGATCCGGTCGTGACGAAAAGCTATGTGGATGAACAAATTCAAAGAGCGCTAAACGGCGAGGCGGTAGGCGGTTCGAACACGACGAACGCGACGATCGAGGAGTTGAAACGTCGGATCGCGGAGCTGGAGGAACAGCTCGCGAACGGCGGAGCGTCGGCATCGGTGCCTTATGCGGTCGTTCGGCTGAAGGCGGGACATATGCTGCTCGGGGATACGGGGACGGAATTTATCGTACGAACGGGACAAGCGTATGTGCATAGCACGCCGGAGAACGGCGTTCCCGACGTGACGGACGGCGTCGATCTGAAGCTGGATACGCTCATTCCGAAAAATCATCTGCTGATGATTCCGCGCGAAGGCCGCGGGGTGAAGGTAAAAGCGGATTATCCGAACGACGTGTACGTGACGATTAAAGGGAAATACGTCGAAGTCGACGCGAAAGGGAACGAAGTATCGCAGTAAGGGCTAAATATTGCCCTTGGTGACAATATGTTAGCGTCTTGAGTTCGGCGCGGGCGAGCCATACTACAGGTACACCCCTACAGCGAGGAGGTGAACCACCATGGCGAAAGGATCCGCGAAACGCAACCAGCTCGTGCCCGAATCGCACAAAGCGCTGGACGCGTTGAAGTATGAGATCGCCGCGGAGCTCGGTCTTCCGGTCGGCCGGAATAAAGTCGGCGCGTTCGACGCCGAATTCGCGGGCGAGCTCGGCGAAACCGGGGCCTCCGGCTATAACGGCAAGGAGGATTATTGGGGCCACATCGCTTCTCGGGATACGGGGGCGGTCGGCGGCCATATTACGCGTCACTTGATCCGCAAAGCGCAACAGGACTTATTCGAATCGATGAAGCAATAAACGCGGTCTAAAACGGTGATGCGGCGCGAGGGACGGCGCAGATCCTAATATTTGACACGTATCGACACATGGGGTATGATGGAATATCGAAAGGTTCGAAACCTTTTCCTGAATTTCAGGGAAAGGTCCTTTTTTTGTGTATGCGTCTTTCTAAGCATAGATTGGTCACCGGCGCAGCAAAATATTCTTTATAGGAGGTCGATTCCATGACACAAGTACGTGGACGTCGCCTGTTTACGTCCGAATCCGTAACCGAGGGACATCCGGATAAAATCTGCGATCAAATTTCCGATTCCGTACTCGACGCTTTCTTGAAAAACGACCCGAACGCGCGCGTAGCGTGCGAAGTTTCCGTAACGACCGGTCTCGTGCTCGTCGCCGGCGAAATCAGCACGCGTTCCGAATACGTGGACATTCCGTCCATCGTGCGCAACACGATCAAGGAGATCGGATACACGCGCGCGAAGTATGGCTTCGATTATCAAACTTGCGCGGTGCTGACGTCGATCGACGAGCAGTCGGCCGACATCGCGATGGGTGTCGACAAGGCGCTCGAAGCGCGCGAAGGCACGATGAGCGACGCGGAGATCGAAGCGATCGGCGCGGGCGACCAAGGCCTCATGTTCGGCTTCGCCGTGAACGAAACGCCGGAGCTCATGCCGCTCCCGATCTCGCTCTCGCATAAGCTGGCCCGCCGCCTTACCGAGGTGCGCAAAGAAGGCATCCTTGAGTACCTTCGTCCGGACGGCAAAACGCAAGTCACGATCGAATACGACGGGGACAAGCCTGTGCGCGTCGATACGATCGTTATTTCCACGCAGCACGCCGAAGAAATTACGCTCGAGCGTATCAAGCAGGACATCATGGCGCAAGTGATCAAGCCGGTCGTTCCGGAATCGCTGCTCGACGCCGACACGAAGTTCTTCATTAACCCGACGGGCCGTTTCGTCATCGGCGGACCGCAGGGCGACGCCGGCCTCACCGGACGCAAAATCATCGTCGATACATACGGCGGTTATGCGCGTCACGGCGGCGGCGCGTTCTCCGGCAAGGACCCGACGAAGGTCGACCGTTCCGGAGCGTATGCTGCTCGCTACGTCGCGAAGAACATCGTCGCCGCAGGCCTCGCCGAGAAGTGCGAAGTGCAGGTCGCTTACGCGATCGGCGTCGCCCAGCCGGTATCGATCGCGGTCGATACGTTCGGCACGGGCAAGGTCGCCGAGGAGAAGCTCGTCGAGCTCGTGCGCAAGCACTTCGACCTGCGTCCGGCCGGCATCATCAAGATGCTCGACCTTCGCCGTCCGATCTATCGCCAAACCGCGGCGTACGGCCACTTCGGCCGCACCGACTTGGACGTGCCTTGGGAGCGCACGGACAAGGCGGATCTGCTCCGCGCGGAAGCATTGTAAAGCCAAAGCGATTACGCCTCGATACGTCGTTCGCCCGAAGCCGGGCGGACGGCGTATTTTTTTGCCAAAATTTAAAGGTCACGGACACAAAGCGGGAACTCTCCTACGAAAGTTGTAAGAAGGAAGGCGGAGCAAGGGAAGGAGGGAGCAGGACGTACGCACGTATCCAGAAACTGGCGTGCAACTTTTCCCAAGTCTCTGAAGTCTATTTAAGGTAGAGAGATAGACTAGACTTCTCAGGTAGATGGGAGAGAGAATTGACAGGATGGGTGAGAGAAAAACCATAAAGCGGTTGGGGAAGCCGGTGATTGCCAGCGCGATCGCGGGTACCCTCATCTTCGGACCCTCGTTCGTTCCCGGCGTCGCGGGATGGGCTTCGGCGGCGACGACGGCGGCTCAGCAGCAGCTGACGCTGCAGCAGGAGTCGATCGTCACGGCCGGAGTGAAGCAGCGATCTTATGTTTGGACGCGTACGACGAAAACGAATCAAAACGTCTCGACGAATGTGAAGGTCATCGTTGCGGACCTGAATCATCCGAATGTCAAGCTGGATGTCATGACGGGCCAAGACGGCCAATTCACCGAAAAGGATAACGTCCTAAATATGGCCCGCTCGACAGGCGCCGTGGCGGGCGTGAACGCGGACTACTTCGATATGGCTTCGACGGAGCCGGCTCCGTTCGGTCCGCAAGTCTCGAGCGGCGCGCTCATGGCGACGCCGGCCCTCGGTCTGCAGGGCATGTACGCCTTCGGGATTACGAAGCAAAACAAACCGATTATCGAGACGTTCGCTTCGCAAGGCGTCGTGACGGCGGCCAACGGACAGACGTACGCCTTAACCGGGTTGAACCGCGTCGTAGGTACGCTAGGGAACGCGATCTACAAATACGACGCCGCCTGGGGCAGCGTGATGCGCGCGAAGGATGCGACGGCGCATACGGAGGTGCTCGTCGTAGACGGCGTGGTGCAGAGCATCTTCACCGGCGGCAGCCGCTATCCGGAGGAAGCGCCGGCGAACGGGTTTATCTTAAGCGCCGGCGGAACGGGAGCCGAGTTTATCGCGAACAACGTGAAGGTCGGCGACAAGCTGGAGGCAAAAGCGACGCTCGTCCCGGTGAACCCGAATCTGACGTATACCGAAAACGACTTCAAAATGCTCGTCGGCGGACATACGATTCTATTAATCGACGGGGCGGCGGCATCGTTCACTAGAGACGTAAGCGGCATCAGCGGCAGCGGCAACACGGCCCGTACGGCGGTAGGCTTCGATAAGAGCGGCCGATACGTCTATATGGTCACGGCCGACCATGCGGCGGGCAGCGTCGGTCCGACGCTGTCCGATTTCCAGAAGCTGCTCATCGAGCTTGGGCTGTGGCGTGCCGTCAACCTCGACGGCGGCGGCTCGACGACGCTCGTCTCCCGTCCGCTCGGCGAGTTCGAAGCGGCGCTGGCGAACGTGCCGAAGGACGGCTCGCAGCGCCGCGTCGTGAACGGCCTGGGCGTGTTTTCTACGGCGGCGCCCGCGGCGTTGAAGGACTTCATCGTCGACGGTCCGAAGCTGCTCTGGAAGGGGCAGACGGTCTCCTACAACGTGAAGGCGTACGACGTCAACTATAACCCGCTCGATCCGAAGACGCTCGCCGCGCCGGTCCAATTCAAGGCGCGCGGGACGAATCTGATGGTCGACCCGACCACCGGCGTCTTCACGGCGACGGCGGGCGGCGCGGATACGGTCGTCGCTTACTCGGGCAACGTCGGCGAAGACCTGCCCGTCGAGATCGCCGACCGGCATCGCATTGCGAAGCTGGAGATCGTGCCGAACGCGGCGCCGTCCAAGTGGAAAGTCGGCGACGCGATCCAGCTGGGGCTGCGAGCGACGCTTACCGACGGACGCATCGGCACGATTCCGGCCGACCTCGTGAAGTGGAGCCAGTTCGGCGCGAACGGCTCGATCGTCGGCGACACATTGACGTTCCTCGGGTACGAAGAGGGCGCGAAAGAGTCGATGCTCGTCGCAAGATTCGACGGGTTCCCGACGCCGCTCGCCGTTCCGGTGCCGCAGCAGCGCAACCTGACCGACTTCGCCGCGGTGCCGTGGAGCATCGCGCCAGAGAGCTATCCGGCGCAGGCGATTGCCGACGCGAAGCTGTCCGGCGAGACGAACAACCCTTGGCTCAGTCTCGCGTACGATTTCTCCGCCGGCGACGGCGCGACGGACCTGGCGGCATACGCGACGTTCAACGGCAGCGACGGAGTCGCTTTGGACAGCGGCGCGAAGGCGTTCCAGCTGGATGTCTTCGGCGACGGTCAAGGCGGCCGGCTGCGGGCGGAGTTCACCGACGCGACGGGCGCGCTCCAGCGGGTGACCCTCGCGGAGAGCGTCGATTGGACGGGGTGGAAAACTGTCTCCGTGGAAATGAAGGATTTCGACCCTGCGACGCTGAAAAGAATATATGTCCTTAGCAAAAAACAAATCAAAGGCGAAATCGCGATCGATAACTTGTCGCTGCAATATCCGGAAGCGGCGAACGCGAACCCGGTCGCGGTCGCGCTGACCGTCGGCAAGAAGGACGTCGTCGGCGGCGGGCAGCCGCAGCAGCTGGACGTGGCGCCGGTCATCGACAAGGAGCGGACGTTCGTACCGGTGCGGTTCGTCGTGGACGCGCTCGGCGGACACGTCGATTGGGATGCGGCCGACAAGAAAGTGACGATCCGCAAGGGCGGCCACTTCATCGAGCTGTGGGTCGGCAATACGGATTTGATCGCCGACGGCGAGCGCACCGTCTCCGACGTGCCGCCGATGCTGAAGAGCGGGCGGACGATGCTGCCGCTGCGGTTCGTGTCGGAGCAGCTGGGATTGAACGTGGCGTACGACCCGGCGACGAAAGGCATTACGATTCAGGAGTAGGCGGAATCGACGGACGCATTTTCCAGATATAAAGAGGTGAACTTCCATTGAACGTTGAGGTCGATGCGATCGAACGCGTCCTAAAGAACGCAACCGAAGCGCTGGAGAGCAGCAAATATCATATTTACGAAATCGGCGAGGCGGCGCGACAGGAGCAGCAGGCGCTCGCGGCGGAGCTTCAACGGGTCATGGAAGAGCTGAGCGAGACGATCCAAGCGGTCGACAAGCTCGAAGAGCAATATCGGCGGGCGCGCGTGCGTCTCGTCGAGGTGAGCCGGGATTTCAAGCGGTACGGCGAAAAGGACATCCGCGATGCGTACGAGAACGCGACGCAGCTGCAGCTGAGCCTCACCGTAAGCCGGGAGAAGGAGTCGAATCTGAAGGCGAAGCGGGACGATCTGCAGAAGCGGATCCGCAGCATCGACCGGACGATCGAACGGGCGGAGGCGCTCTTTTCCCAAATGAACGTCGTGCTCGAATACTTGTCCGGCGATCTCGGGCAGGTGACGCGCATTCTCGAATCCGCGAAAAACCGGCAGCTGCTGGGTCTCAAGATCATCCTCGCGCAGGAAGAGGAGCGCCGCCGCATCGCGCGGGAAATTCACGACGGGCCGGCGCAGTCGATGGCGAATCTTATTCTGCGAACCGACATCGCGGAGCGGATGCTCGCGAAGGGCGAGCTCGGCGTCGTGAAGGAGGAGTTGGCGGATCTGAAGCAGAATGTCCGGACGGAGCTGGAAGAGGTTCGCAAGATTATCTTCAATCTGCGTCCGATGACGTTAGACGACCTCGGCCTCGTACCGACGATTCGCAAGCTGACGCAAGATTACGAGGAGAAGACGAGAATTCGGACGAAGTTCGAGCTTCGCGGCCGGGAACGGCGTCTGACGTCCGGCATGGAGGTCGCGTTGTTCCGGCTCGTGCAGGAATCGCTGACGAACGTCGCGAAGCACGCGGACGCGACGCACGTCACGGTCGAGATGGCGTTCCTCTCGGACGGTGCGGTGCGGGTCGTCATCGCCGACAACGGCGTAGGTTTCGACGTCGCTCGTTGGCAATCGAAGGTTGCTTCGGGCGGAGGCGCCAGCTTCGGTCTCGTCGGTATGAAGGAGCGCGTAGAGCTGTTGGAAGGAAATTTCGATATCGAATCGAATGTTAATGCAGGAACGAAAATTACGATCGAAGTCCCGTTAGGCGACGGAACGAAGGAGGATGTGAATCATGGCTGAGCGTACGAATCCGATATCCGAGGTTAGAATCGTATTGGCGGACGACCACTCGTTGTTTCGCGAAGGATTGAAACGGATTTTGAATATGGAACCGGGGTTGCGGGTCGTCGCGGAATGCGGGGACGGCGAAGCGGTTCTCGGGCTGTGCCGGGAGCTGCATCCGGACGTGGTGCTGCTCGATATCAACATGCCGATCGCAAGCGGCGTGGAAGCGACGGAAGCGTTGTATAAGGAAATGCCGGGCGTGAAGGTCATCATCTTGTCCATTCACGACGACGAGAGCTACGTGTTCGAGACGCTGCGCAAAGGCGCTTCGGGCTACTTGCTGAAGGATATGGAGACGGAAACGTTGATCGAAGCGATCCGTACGGTGGTCGCCGGCCATGCGTACATTCATCCGCGGGTGACGGGCAAGCTGATCAACCAAATCCGCCGCATGACCGAGACGGACGCGGAGCTCGAGACGGCGGCGACGTCGATGGCCGATATCGGTGGACAGACGGTCGGCGTGCGGTTCATTCATACCGACGACAATCCGCTCACGAAGCGGGAGGCGGAGGTACTGCGGCTCATGTCCGAGGGCAAGAGCAACCGGTCGATCGGCGACTTCCTGTTCATTAGCGAGAAGACGGTCAAGAACCATGTCAGCAGCATTTTACAGAAAATGCACGTGGACGACCGGACGCAAGCGGTCATTATCGCGATCAAGAACGGCTGGGTGACGTTGTAACGCCCGGCCGGGCTTTTCTTTTTCTCCCGGAAGTGTAAGGGGTTACATCCGCACAGTCACCAGTTCCTCCGAGGCGGCATATGATGTTGCCAAAGGAGGGAGCTGCGATGGTGGAAGAACTGTTGGCCATTTTCGCCGCTTACGGCTTAGGCGTCGGCCTCGTGCATCTGTTTCGTTGGCGCTGTCATTGGGGGCGCGAAGAGACGTCCCACGCGGTAATCGTCACCCGCGACGCCGGGGCGACGGTGGAGTGGCATCTTCGGACGTTCGCGTTCGCGCAGTGGCTTCGCGCGCGGCACACGAGGATCACGTTGATCGACGAGGGATCCACGGACGATACGGTGCGAATCGCCGAACGGCTGATCGCTAGGCTTCACGCGAATTGGGAGCTGATCCCGGCGGGTACGCCGGCGGAGGCGCAGCGCTGGCTGGAGACGCTCGGCGGCGCGAACGAGGTCGTGGTGATCCGCGGCGCGGCGGCTTGCGGTCCGGCGGGGACAACGATATAATGGGGACAGTGAAGCACACTTTTTTCGAGCGGCATGCCGCTTGGGAGGGGTGTGTTTTTTTGTTTGTCCACGATTCAGTAAGTTATATCTACGGATGTAACACCTGAATCGTCTCGGTAAACGGGTACCGTCTTGCAAAGACGGCGAAGCCGTTTATCCTTGGGAGGTGGGCGCGAGATGCGGGCGGTCGTGTACGGGGTCGAAGTCGATCCGGCAGTTGGGGGCGGCGGTTGGCGGTGGTGCGTCAGCGTGGCGCTCGAGGCGGATGCGGCGTGGTGGTCGGCGGCGGGCGCGAGGCGGTTGTATGTGTTGGGGAGCGGCGGGTCGCGGCGGCTCTCGCTGGGGCAAGCCGCGGAGCTGCGGGCGGGGTTGGAGGCGTCGCGGAGACGCTTCGGTTCCGCGGCCGTGCCTGGGGGCTCTTGGGTCGGCGTCGAGGAGCTCTGCGCAGGATGGGCGTTGGATCGGGGGGAGTACGAGCGATGGACGAGCCGTCTCGCGGGACGGCTGCTGCTCCGCGAGGAGCTTGAAGCGATGGACGGCTTGCCCGAGGACTGGGTGCGTTTCGTGCAGTGGGGCGCGCTGATGGGGCGGCTGCGGATTCGGCATGGCGTGGAGCGGATGCGGGAGGCGTCGGCGTTAGCCCGGTTGGCGGGACGGCTGGAGGGTATGGGCGTTCACGGTCTTCGCGTGCGTGGCGGGGACCGATGGGAAGGGTATCGCTGCGTTCGTTGCGGGAGCGAAGGCCGGTCCTTGCTGCCGGTGTCCGAGTGCGCCTTGTGCGGCGGTCCGTGCCCGTACTGCGAGGCTTGTCTCGGGATGGGCCGGGTTCGGTATTGCGCGCTGCTGGTGCAGGGCGTCGCGGCGGGCGTGGAGTTCGCTGCCGCCGGAGCGTTGGGCGGTTCAGGCGTGCGCGCTCGTTGGGGGCTTAGCTCCGCTCAAGCGGACGCCGCGGGGGAGGCGCTGCGGTTCCTGGAACGTCCCGGGGGCGGAAAGTTTCTGCTCTGGGCGGTGACGGGAGCGGGAAAGACGGAGATGATGTTCCCGTTGGTAGAGCGCGCGCTGGCGGTCGGGGGGCGCGCGTTGGTCGCAACGCCGCGGAAGGACGTCGTGCTGGAGCTGATGCCGCGAGTGAAGGCGGCGTTTCCCGAGGCGCGCGTCGTGACGTTGTACGGAGGAAGCGAGGAACGCTGGGAGGCGGGGGCGATCACGATCGCGACGACGCATCAGCTGTTTCGCTTCCGCGAGGCGTTCGACCTGGTCGTACTGGACGAGATCGACGCGTTCCCGTATCACGGCGATCCGCAGCTGACGTACGCCGCCGAGGGGGCTTGCCGCCACGACGGCAAGTTCGTGCTGCTGTCGGCGACGCCGCCGACGGAGCTGCGCCGCGCCGCGTCACGCGGGAAGCTGCCGCACGCGAAGGTGTGCGTGCGGTTTCACGGGCGGCCGCTGCCGGTTCCGCAGCGATTAGGGGTGCCGCCCCTACGGCGGTGGGCGGACAGCGCGCTGCCTCGATCGCTTCGCGAGGCGGTGGAGGTTTCGCTGCGCCGGGGCGCGCAGCTGTTCGTCTTCGTGCCGTGGATCGCGGCGATTCCGGGGGTGGTGCGCCTGCTCGAAGGCGCCTTCCCGGACGTGCCGATCGGAGGCACGTCGTCGAAGGACGAGGAACGCGGCGAGAAGGTGCTGTCGTTCCGCGGCCGGGAGCTGCGGATCATCGTGACGACGACGATTCTGGAACGTGGCGTGACGGTGCCGAGGACGGATGTGTTCATCTTGGACGCGCATAGCGGATTGTTCGACGGCGCGTCGCTCGTGCAGATGGCCGGGCGCGCCGGTCGGAAAGCGGAGGACCCGAGCGGGAACGTATACTTCTGTTCGGCGGAGTGGACGAAATCCCAGAAGGAGGCGATCCGCGACATTAAGGCGATGAACGACTTGGCGCGGAAGCGGGGGTATTTGTTTCCATGAATGCAGCAGGTTGGTGGGGACGGCTTCGCGGTTTGCTCGAAGGCGGGTTGGGCGCGGCGGACGACGGCTGCTTGTGGTGCGGCGGAGTGCGGCGAGGCGGGGGTGCCGCTACCCGGCTCCGGCGGATTTGCGGCGCGTGCGCGGCCGAGGTGCCCTGGATCGAGCAGGTGCAATGCGCCGCGTGCGGACGCGGGGAGCCTTGTCCGGATTGCGTCCGCCGGGAGACGAGCTTTATCGTCGCGAACCGCAGCGCGGTGCAGTATACGCCTTTTATGAAGGAATGGCTGGCAAGGTACAAGTATAGGGGATCTGAAAAGCTGGCCCCGATGTTCGGCGAGATGGCGAGTTATGCGTATGGGAAGCTGCGGGAAACGTGGGGGGACGTGGCGCGCGGCGTGACTGTGCGAACGATATTGACCTTCGTTCCGCTCAGCGAAAGACGGTTGGAGGAGCGCGGCTTCAACCAAGCCGAGACGATGGCTCGATACGTGGCGAGCCGGTATCGCGTGCCGGTCGTGCCGGTGCTAGTGCGAACGCGTCATACGGAGAAGCAAAGCTACAAGAGCCGGAGGGAGCGCTTGGAGAGCTTGGAGCGCGCGTTCGCGCTCCGGGAGGACGGCGCTCTGGAGCTGCAGCGACTTCTGGCCGAAGGCCCGCTGCGCGTCGTCGTCGTGGACGACGTGTATACGACGGGAAGCACGATGCAGCGGTGCGGGGAGGCGATCGCGTCCGCAGCCGCTGACGGCGCGGGAGCTTTGCGCGTCTACGGATTGACATGGGCGCGGTAACCCTTTTTCTAAGGGCGAAGTCTTGAATATACAAAAAACCCGAGATACAGTACAATCGAATTATTGAAGAGTATTCGCTATGGTTCGAACGGAGGGTATCTTATGACATTAAACGTGACGAATTGCCCGAAGTGCGGTCGCCTGATGCAAAAAGGCATTCGGTCCGTATGCCCCAACTGCCATCAAGAAATAGAAGCCCAATACGAGAAATGCTTGAAATATTTGCGGGAAAACCGCAAATGCACGTTAGGCGAGTTGAGCGAGGCGACCGGGGTGACGACGGGGCTAATCACGAAGTTTATCCGCGAGGGCCGCATCTCGATCGCGGAGTTCGAAAATATGTCCTATCAATGCGAGGTTTGCGGAGGCTCAATCCGCGATGGGAATCTTTGCGAATCTTGCCGCAGTCGACTAGTAAAAGACGTTAAGGGCATTCAGGAAGACGAACGACGTCAGGCCCAACAGCAAGTGAATCAAAGGACGGGTTTTTTGAAAGACAAGAGGTAATTTTTGAATTCCCTAAACAAAATGAGGGCAGGAACCGATACATTATATAAATGGATCGGTTCTTTCTCTTTTTCGGGATGTTATTTTCCATATACGGGAACAACATTTGAAGCGGGACCGAACGAAGATGCGACGAAACAGGCGGTGGTCATCGATGAAAATTAACGAACCGGGCAGATTGTCCTCCATTCAAGCGTACCGAGCGGGACTTCAAGCCAAGGAAGCCAAGGCTGCGGCCGGCAAGGGCGCGCAGAAGGATAACGTGGTCATCTCCGCGGAAGCGAAGGAGCTGCTCGAAGCGCAGCGCGTCGGCGGAACGGAACGAGCGGAGCGGGTCGAGGCGCTGAAGCAGTCGGTGCAGGCCGGCACGTATCATATAAGCGCGGAGCGTTTGGCGGAGAAGCTGCTCCCTTATTTGAAATAAACTCGGAAGCTGGGTGAACTCCATGTCCGTACAGCGATTGATCGCTGCGCTGGAGAAGCTGAAGGATATTCATGAAGAACTGATCGAGCTGGCCGACCGGAAGCGGGAAGCGCTCGTGCGGAACGTCGTCGAGGAGGTTTCGATGATCGCCGGCAAGGAGAATAAGCTCGTGCGCGCGATCGAAGAGCAGCTTCAGGAACAGACGGACGCGACGAACGGCTTCTTCCGGGCCAAGGGCTTCCAACCGACGCGCGCGGTGACGGTGACGGAGCTGTCCCGCATGGTGACGGATCCGAAGGAGAAGGAAGCGCTGCTCGCCGCCCGGGACCGGCTGTCGGACACGGTGGCCTTCTTGAAGAAGAAGAACGACCTGAATCAACAGTTGATCGAGCAATCGCTCGCTTTCATAAATTATTCGATCGATCTCGTGATCGGTCCGGACGAAGAGCCGATGTACCGTAACCCGAATCAGCAGCAGTATTCAGGGGCGAAGCGGCCCGGTTATTTCGATTCGAAGGCGTAAGAAGAAGTCATAGCAACCTACTAAACTAGCAAGAAGGATGTGTTTCCATGCGTTCCACGTTCGGGGGCCTCGAGATCGCCAAGCGGAGCTTGTTCGCGCACCAGACGGCACTGACGACGACCGGGCACAATATCGCCAACGCCAACACGAAGGGGTTTACGCGTCAAGTCGTGAATATGGTCGCGGCCCGACCGCTCGAGAATATCGGTCTGATGCGGAGCACGATTCCCGGACAGCACGGCCAGAGCGTCGAGGTACACTCGATCACCCGGATCCGGGAATCTTTCTTGGACAAGCAGTTTTACAACGAAAATAAGAGTCTAGGGCAATGGCAGACGCGCGTGGATACGTTGGAGAAGCTGGAAGCGATCATTAACGAGCCGTCCGACACCGGGATGCGGCAAGTACTCGATAATTTCTGGAACTCCTGGCAGGAGCTCAGCATGGCGCCGGACAATCTGGAAGCGCGCGCCATCGTGAAGGAAAGCGCGTTGGCGTTGGCGGACGCGTTCAACCATGCCGCGAAGCAGCTCAGCGACCTGAAGGCGGATCTGACAGACAACATCGACGTGAAGGTCACCGAGGTCAACACGCTGCTCGAACAAGTGGCGACGCTGAACCAGGAGATTTACCGGATCGAGGGCTTCGGTAATAACGCGAACGATCTTCGCGATCAACGGGACAACTTGGTGGATCAGCTATCCAAGGTCATCAACGTAACGGTCGTCGAAGAGGATCGGGGATATACGGTTCGAATGGGCGAGCAGATGCTCGTGAACGGGAACGGGTCGACGCCGTTCACGCTGGCGATGGCCACCGGTAATTATGCACAAGACGGCACGGGCAACCTGAACAATGGGGAGTTGTTCGGATTATATTATTCCCGGGAGAAGCTCGTAACGGATTATCAGAACCAACTGGATGCGTTGGTGACAACGTTAGCCGCCAACGTGAACGCGGTGCATAGCCAAGGGTACACGCTGAAGCATCCGGTTACGATGGGCGAGGACGTCTTCGTCTTCGCGGCGCTGGATCCGGACGATCCTACGCCTCCGTCGTTCGCCGAGCGGCTTCGCGTGAGCTCGACGATTACGGACGACGTCGAAAATATCGCGGCGTCGGGACGGACGTACGACGACAATGGGATCACGCGCGTTGTTCGAGGGAACAACGAACAGGCCCTCGCGCTTGCGGGACTTCGCAACGAGAAGTTCAGTTTCGACGGCGGCGGCATCGAGAAGATCATTCTGAACGGCGGAACGTTCGATGAATTCCTTCGCGCCGTCGTCGGCGAGATGGGCGTTCAGACACAGGAAGCGCAGCGTCAAGCGACAAACCAGCAAATTCTCGTCGAGCAGGTTGAATCTCGACGTGCGTCCGTCAGCGGTGTGTCTCTCGACGAGGAGATGTCCAATATGATCAAGTTCCAGCACGCCTACAATGCAGCCGCACGAGCGTTAACGACGTACGACGAGATGCTTGACAAAGTTATCAACAGCATGGGCGTCGTCGGCCGTTAATCGGTATTTTGAGACAGGGGGAACCATATCATGCCTAGCCGCGTGACCCAGAGTATGCTGAATACGCAGTTTATGAGGAATTTAAATAATAACTTGAACCGCATGGAGAAGCTGCAGGAGCAGATGTCTTCAGGCCGGCGCATCAATAAACCGTCCGATGATCCGGTGGGCATCAGCTTCTCGATGCGTTACCGGAGCGAGCTCGAGTCGAACGATCAATACCAGCGCAACGTCGATTCCGCTTTGTCTTGGTTGTCCTATGCGGACGAGACGTTGGGACAGGCGGGCAACGTCATGCAGCGCGCTCGCGAACTGGCGGTTCAAGGCGCGACCGGCACGAATCCGCAAGAGGCGCTGGACACGATCGCGATGGAAATCGATCAATTGTCCGAGCAGATGCTCAGCATCGCGAACAGCAAGTTTAACGGCAAGTATGTGTTTAACGGTGAATTGACGGACGTACAGCCGTACTATGACTACAATGCCGGTTCGGCAAGTCCGGATTCCGGGTCGATCAACTTCGAAATCGGCATCGGCGTGAAGATACCGGTGAACGTATCGGGCAAGGACATCTTCGGGCAACCGGATGCGGACGACAACATCTTTATTGCGTTGAAGGATTTAAGCCGAAAACTGAAAAGCGGGGATATCAAAGGGGTCAGCGAGTCCATCGGCAAGCTGGATCAGCGGATGGACGCTTTCTTAGCCGTTCGCGCGGACATCGGCGCCAAGACAAACCGGATCGAATTGGCAGAAGATCGCCTTCAAGACATTAATATCAACTTGTCCAGCTTAAAGTCGAAGACGGAGGACGCCGACATGGCGGCCGTCATTACAAACTTGAAGATGGACGAAAATGTGTATCAAGCCTCCTTGTCCGCGGGTTCAAGGTTGATTCAACCGAGCTTGATCGACTTCTTAAGATAGCCAAGATTTCACGTTGAATAGAGGTGCTGTCTTTGGTCGCGATGATTCCTAGGCAGCTCCCCATTGTCCAAATCCGGCAAACCTTCGCGAAGATCGGAATCGATGCGGATCTGGGGAAGCAAAGCATCGAGCAGCCGCGCCCTACGTACGAGATGCAGTATCAGCGACCCGTACAGTCGATGGAGCTGCCGGACGGCCAATTAACGATAAACTCGCAACGAGCGTGGGACGCGTTGGGGCGAGGCGGACATTTGGAGACCATGTCGCGCATTTATTCCCAAGGGCAGCAAATCGCTCTGGAGACGATCGGGAAAATCGCGGAAGAAGGCGACCAACTGGCGGCCATTCATAAGGGCGGTAATGCGATCGCTGCATTGGCGCAAGATATTCGTCTGGAGTTCGGGCAGTATCGGTTCGAAGGGCCGGCAGGTTTCGACAATGTCGATATTTCTTACCAGGCAGGAAAGGCCAATATCGAGGTGCAAGACGGCAAAATCCATGTCAATGCTCGCGTGAATCCTCCAGTTCACGAATACACGCGTGGAAAATTAGATATCTATATGCAACAATACAATAAAGTGGAGTTTACTCCCCCGCCGCCGCAGATTGACGTGACGGTGTAACCGACGAAGGAGCTAAGCCGCTATGAGTATTGTCATTGATTCGCCCGTGCTCGGATCCATTAACGTCGAGCAGGGCGATATTTATTCGTTTCCGCGCGGGGTTCCGGGATTTGAAGACAACAAGCAGTTTGTAATCGTCCAGCCGGAGCCAGGCGCGCCGTTCGCGTATTTGCAATCGACGGAAAGCCCCGATCTCGTGCTGCTCGTAACGAATCCGTTTTTGTTTTATCCGTCGTACGACTTCGAGTTGCCCGATCAGGTGGCGGAGGAGCTCGGCATTGAAGCGAAAGAGGATGTCGAGGTGTGGTGCGTCGTCACCGTTCCGGAGCAGATGGAGCGGGCGAGCGTGAATCTGCTTGCGCCGATCATTGTGAACGTGAACGCGCGAACCGGCCGGCAGACGATATTGACGAATACGCCGTACGCGACGAAGCATCCGCTGTTTCCTGGTGCAACGGACGAACAGCGGCCTGCGGGAGGTGACGGCGATGCTGGTACTCACCCGTAAGAAGGGCGAAACCGTGATGATCGGCGACGACATTGAGATCGTCGTGCTTGGCGGCGAAGGCGATACGGTGAAGATCGGCATCCGAGCGCCGAAGCATGTGAACATTTTCCGTAAGGAAGTGTACTTGTCGATCCAGGAATCCAACCGCGAGGCATCGAAGCTACCGACGGTCGCTCCGGGGCAGCTAAGCGCACTGTTTCAAAAGCAACGCCCTAAAACATAAAAAACCAACGGCCAGACTCGCTTACGAGTCGGCCGTTGTTCGTGTTAAGGTCCAGTGCAAGTATTCTACATCCTCCGGCGTATCGATATCTAAAGAGCGGGATTTCGGCATGGCATACCCGAATACCTTCCCCTTCAAGAAGGAGCCTAACCGGACGAGCGTTTCGATCCTGGAGACGTAAACCGCCCCGTTCAGCACATAGGTTTTGGGAAGCTTCTGCCGGGGGACGTCCGAAGGCTCCAACAGCGGCGTCATGCCGCCTTGATCGGATAAAGCGTACATCCAAAAAGGGCTCTTATCCGTCTCGACCACGCTGACGCAGTGATCGGCTTGCCGTTCGACGGCCAACTCGATGCATCGATCGATATCCTCTACGGAACGGAGCGGCGAGGTCGGTTGCAGCAGAACGACGTAATCATAACCTGGGAGCTCCTGTACGGCATGTAAGACGGGAGCTACGCCCGGTGTATCGTCTCTTGCCAATTCGGCGGGACGAACGAAAGGCGCCTCCGCGCCGCAGGCGACAGCGACATCGAGAATGTCCCGATCATCGGTGCTGATCACGATGCGGTCGATATATTTCGACCGTGCCGCCGCGTCGATCGTATAGGCGATCAACGGCTTGCCCGCCACGTCGACGATGTTTTTGCGAGGGACCCCTTTCGAGCCACCCCGGGCCGGAATGAGGGCCAGTACCTTGGCTTCGCCGATCATGCCCCGAATACCTCTTGGAATTCGCCGTTCGCGCGGTCGAACTCCTCCAACCGTCCGATATCGAGCCAATATTCCCGAATCGGAAAAACGGTGGTCGTCTGCTGCTCTATCATTAAGGATTGGAATAAATTAGGCATGTCGTAGAACGTCCCCTTTGGCACCTGCCGCACAGCCTCCGGCGACAGCACGTAAATGCCGGCATTGACGAAATACTTCTGCAGCGGCTTCTCCTCGATCGCTCTCATTCGATGCTCTTCGACGCGGACGACTCCGTAAGGCACTTGGAACTGATATTCGCGGACGCACATCGTGCCGGCGGATTCTTGTTCATTATGAAACTCCAAGAGCTGCTGAAAATTGACCTTCGTCAGCAAGTCGCCGTTCATGACAATGAGCGGCTCCTGCGGCTGCTCGGGAAGGAGGCTCAGGGCGCCTGCGGTGCCCAGCCGCTCCGTCTCTTGAATATAGTGAATCTCGACGCCCCACTTGGAACCGTCGCCGAAATAGCTTTGGATCATATCGGCTTTGTAATTGACGGATAAGAAAAATTTCGAAAAACCTTGATCAACGAAGCTTTCCAGTATCGTCTCGAGAATCGGCTTCGTGCCGACCTTCAGGAGCGGCTTCGGTGTTTCTTCGGTCAACGGACGGAGCCGCGTGCCAAGGCCTCCGGCCATTAGGACGACCCAATTGTTTCGCTTGACCGCTTCTACCAGCTCGTCGAAAATTGCGAAGCTGACGAGCACGCCTTCGTCGTCGACGATCGGAATGTGACGAATTCGTTTCTCCTTCATCAATTCCAGAATGCGCCGCTTCGGCGTGCTTCGGTAAGCGACGACCGGTGACACATTCATAATATGCTCGGTCGAATGGTGTAACGCGACGCCGCGCAAAATCGCGCGCCTGACGTCGCCGTCGGTCACAGTGCCAAGCAGCTTGCGATGCTCGTCCACGACGAGGGCGATCTGCAGGCTACTCCGGTCGATAACGCGGATCGTCTCTTCCATCGTGGCGTCGGGGGAGACGAGCGCATGGGTCCAGCTTTTCATGATGAGCCTACCTCCTTCGCTGGGATGCCGACAGCGGTCGATCCGGGTCGCACGTCCTGAAGGACGACGGCACCGGCGCCGACGCAGGCGTGTTGGCCGATAGTAATGTTCTGTATAATTGTCGCCCCGGCACCGACGAAAGCCCCTGTGGCTACCGTAACGGCTCCGGTTATTATCGCGCCGGGGGCAATGGAGCAATGGTCGTCCAACCGGCAGTCGTGGTCGACGGACGCCCTCGTGTTGACGATAACATTCGCACCGATTCGCACACTCGGTTGAATAACCGCCCCGGCCATTATCTGGACGGCTTCGCCGATGACGACGTCGTCCGCAATTACGGCGGATGGATGAATGAGCGAATGGAACGGATAACCGAGCTCCTTAAAACGGGTATACAGACGGATGCGCGGAACGTTCGATTTAACGGAGCCGAGCCCGATCGTCAGTACGACGTCCCCCGGTGTGTAACAGAGGACGAACGCTTCGTCCGTTCCTAAATAGGGGACCCCCTGGATCGATCCGCCGTGCCGGTCTTCTAGATCGGTATACCCGACAACGGGAGTTCCGGTCAATCGAAGCGTCTGGATGACGACCTTCGCATGACCGCCCCCGCCGATGACGACGACCGGCTTCATCGTTCGATCAGCTCGTCTTTCCGGTATGCGCGCTTTGCCGGCATTCCGATCACATCCCACAAGTAGATCGGAGAGATGCCCGAGCCGGGGCGTTTTTCGGTAATGTTTTCTTCGGAAAACGGTTCCCCTGCCGCAATCTCCCTCGCGGCGACGAGACTTTTTCGAGCGATGTGCCTATTTTTCGCTTCGGACACGGTCGGAGCTTTGATCGACTGCCCCAAACTCGCTTCCGTATCGCGAACGGCTTTCACCATCACGCAAAGCTCGTCCGGCTCCAGGGACGCTTTATGGTCGGGGCCTTCCATACCGCGGTCCAAGGTGAAATGCTTTTCGATGACTTCCGCGCCGAGCGCGACGGCAGCGATCGGAATCGTGATGCCCTGCGTATGATCGGAGTATCCGACGGGTACTCCGAAAGCTGTGCGCATTGTACACATCGCGCGCAGGTTGACTTCCTCCAGCGGAGCGGGATATTCCGTCGTACAATGCAGCAGCGTCACGTGCTCTCGAAGTGCCGCTTGCCCCTTATCGGAGCTATATGCCCGCCGAAACTCCGCGAGACCGGGAGCGCCGGTCGAGATATAGCCGAAGGCTAGCACGGAAAGCGCCGATTCGATGTCCGAGAGGTCGGCCATGCCGGTGGAGACGATGACGGGCAGCCCGGTGCGGGCGGCCGCGAGAAGCAATCTCGCGTTCGTGGCATCTCCCGACGACAGCTTGATGCGGCAGATTCCCGTTTCAACGAGAAATTGAAGGCTCCCTACGTCGAACGGGGTAGACAAAAACTCGATGTTGCGCCTCTTGCATCGTTCGATCAAATCGGGGTACATCTCGGGGCTGAGCTCGAGTTTCTTCAGCATTTCGAACTGAGTCGCTTCCCCTTGCGTCGCCGCCTTCTGATATTCGGCTTTCGGAGCGGACCGCGTGACGAGCTTCTCGGCGGAGAACGTCTGGAATTTGACGGCGTCGGCTCCGGCGTCCGCCGCGGCGTCGACGAGCTGGAGCGCTAAGTCCGGCGACCCGTTATGGTTCACGCCAGCCTCCGCGATGATATACGTACGTTTATTCATCGATGGACACCTCGTAGAACGATTTTTGGATGAGCGACTTCGGTTCCGGGCACCGCTTGAGCGCCTCAACGATGCGACCGACGCTGTTCCCGTCGCCGTAAGGATTGATTACGCCCGAAGCGTCTGTGTTCATCGCCTTAAGGATCGTATCATAAATGTCATCTGCATCGGCGCGGCAATGTAGGACGGACTCCGCGTGAAGCCGGCCTTTCTGCCGATTGCCGATGTTGACGGTCGGCTTCCCGAAGGAAGGGACCTCGTACAGCCCGCTGGAAGAATTGCCGACGACGGCGTCAACGTATCGAATCGCGCTGAAATAACGCAGTTGTCCAAGCGAAGGGTACGCCCTGGCGTTCAGCCTGTCGGCGACGAACGCTTCCGTCTGCCGAATCAGTTCTCTACCGAATGTATCGGCATTCGGAAAGGTGAAAATAATACCGACCCCCGGGCCAAGTTTATCCAACGCCTCCAATAGCTCGGCGAATTGTTTCTCGGGCGGGTCAGTCTCCAATGTCGCGGGATGAAACGTCACGATGACATTTCGCTCCCGGAACGTAAATCCGCCTAACGATTGTTCCAGCTCCGGCTTTGAAAGCAGCGGGAGTTTTAGAATGGTGTCGATCGCGGGGCTTCCGACGGTAATCACGGTTTCCGGCCGTTCGCCCATCTGCACGACACGCCGGGTCGAAGCCGGGTTCGTCGTGAAGTGGAGATGGGACATCTTCGTAATGCTGTGCCGGATCGCATCGTCGTAAGCTCCCTCGGAGATGTCCCCGCCTGCGATATGCGCGATCGGAATTGTGGCGATGAGCGCGGCTTGCGCTGCGGCTAGCATCTCGTAGCGGTCGCCCAGAATGAGTACGAGATCCGGCTGCAATCGGGCGAAGACGTCTGCGAAGCCAATCGTGGCGAGGCCGATCGATTTCGTGACGGCTACGGGGCTGTCTCCGGAGAGAAGCATGTCCACCTTTGCATCGATACGAAAACCTTCCCTCTCGATGTCCCGCGCGGTGTTTCCGAATTCAGGCGACAGATGAGCGCCGGTCGCAACCAGATGCAGCTCCCACTCCGGTTGGCTCTGAATCGCCTCCAGCACAGGCTTCAGAATGCCGAAGTCGGCCCGCGTGCCCGTGATTGCGCAGATGCTTCTTAGCGTCATTGCTTCACGCTCCTAACGCGGAGCCGCTGGGGATATTGATGATTCGTGCTTCCAGCGAACGGCTGACCGATAAGTCCATGGACGGGCATCCCGCGTACATCGGCAGATGGGTCATCAGCTTCCATGCCGGTCTTGTCATGAGTCCCGCTTGATTCGTGAGTTCCAGGATGACGTCGCGCGCGGAAGCGGCGGATTCGTCCAGGATGAGCGTCTGAAGCCAGTAGTTGCTCGAGGCGTACTCCGGTTCCTTAAAAAGAGAGACCCCTTCAACAGCACTGAACGCTTGTTCATATTTCAAATATAGGGCTCGTTTGCTTTCAAGGAAGCGGGGCAGCTGTTCTAACTGCGCGCAGCCGAGCGCCGCGTTCAGGTTCGGCATTCGGTAGTTGAAGCCGATCTCGTCGTGCGAGTATTCCCAGGCATGAGGGAGTTTCGCCGTCGTCGTCAGATGCTTCGCCCGCCGCGCGATCGCCTGGTCGTCGGTCAGAATGGCTCCGCCTCCGCCGGTCGTTACGATTTTATTTCCGTTGAAGCTGAGCGCGGCGATGGTGCCGAACGTCCCTGTATGCTTGCCTTTATAGTAAGAGCCTAAAGACTCAGCGGCGTCTTCGACCAGGACGAGGCCGAACCGTTCGCAGATACGCTGCAAAGGCTCGAGGTCGGCGGGATGCCCGAACGTATGCATCGGGACGACCGCCCGCAGTCGGGCGCCTGTGCCCTTATTGTACCAACCGTCCGACCGCCGTTCCGCGATCTCGTAGAGATAATTACCGAGCTTCCGGGCATCTACCCCCAGCGTAGCCGAATCGATATCTACAAAGTGGGGAACTGCGCCGGTATAGCGAACGGCGTTGGCCGTGGCGACGAACGTCAACGCCGGCAGGAGCACCTCGTCGCCCGGCATGACGCCGGCCAATAGAAGCGCCACGTGCAGCGCGGCGGTGCCGTTCACAACGGCTACGGCGTACTTCGCCCCAGTGATTTCAGCAATCATTTCCTCGATTCGAGTCACATAGCTTCCGACGGAAGACACCCAACCCGTGTCGATGCATTCCTTGACGTACGTCCACTCGTTCCCGCGGAACGTCGGCTCGTGCAGCGGGGTAAAGGCGTTGTCCGTGTTCGGAAGAGCTTTCCGGAGCGCTGCGATAATGTCGTTGGATAATTGCGTCGATTGATTCGGCGTCATATGTTGTACACCCCAGCTTTATACTTAGCAAGCTGCTGGGGATTCGTAAACCACTCGGCCGTCTCCGCGATGCCTAGTTTGAATCCTTCTTTCCCGCCGTACTCAGGCGCCCATCCGAGCAGCTCCCGCGCTTTGGAGTTGTCCGCCCAAAGCCGCTCCACCTCGCTCTTCTCTGGTCGAAGCCGGAGGTCGTCGGTCTCGATTTCGATTTCCGCGCCCATCGCCTCCGCGATGATCCGAGCTGTTTCCCCGATCGACACTTCATAATTGCTGCCGATATTGATGACTTCTCCGACGGAACGTTCGCTGCGGCCCGCGGCGATAAAGCCGGCGACGGTGTCTTTCACATAATTGAAGTCGCGCGTCGGATGAAGGGATCCCAGTTTGATCCGCCGCTGACCGCTGGCGATCTGCGTAATAATCGTAGGTATGACCGCCCGGGCGGATTGTCTTGGCCCGTATGTGTTAAACGGCCGCACGATCGACACCGGCGTCTGGAACGACAAATAGAAGGACATGGCGATTTGATCCGCGCCGATCTTCGAAGCGGAGTAGGGGGACTGTCCTTGCAGCGGGTGCTCCTCGGTGATCGGAACGAAACGTGCCGTGCCGTACACCTCGCTTGTGGAGGTATGAATGACTTTAGTGCCTAAATCCCGGGCTGCTTGCACGACGTTCAGCGTTCCCTTCACGTTCGTGTCCACGTAGGTATCCGGCGAGTGGTAGCTGAACGGGATCGCAATCAACGCGGCCAGATGGTATACCGCATCGCAGCCCTTCATCGCTTGCTTCACGCCGTGCGGGTCGCGGATGTCCCCGGCGAACACGTCCAGTTCGTCCCTTATCGGCGACTCGTCGAGCCACCCCCAAGAGTTGAAAGAGTTATACAATACGAAAGCCCGCACGTCATGGCCTTGCCTGACGAGTTCCTCGGTCAGATGGGAGCCAATAAATCCGTCCGCGCCCGTTATCAGTATTTTCATGTCGTGTCTACCTCGATCCACATTTATTGTAGAAATAATTATAGCATTAATCATTTTCGGCTACTTTCTAAAAAATTTTCAAAACACTATAAAAAAAACATCGACAGATTTCGATATATACTTTAGACCGAGTTATTCTAGGGCGGCCGACCTGCGAATAATGGCGGAAAACCACATGGATGTGGGAATCTACATATTTCTTCAAGGAGGAAGAATTCAATGCGTATTAATCACAACATTCAAGCGTTGAACACGCACCGTCAATTGACGGGCAACACGTCGATGGCAGGTAAGTCTCTCGAGAAACTGTCTTCCGGCTTCCGCATCAACCGCGCAGGCGACGATGCAGCAGGCTTGGCAATCTCCGAGAAAATGCGCGCGCAGATCCGCGGCCTCGACATGGCTTCGAAGAACGCGCAAGACGGCATCTCTTTGATCCAAACGGCTGAGGGCGCGCTCAACGAGACGCACTCCATCCTCCAACGGATGCGCGAACTCGCGGACCAATCCGCGAACGGCACGAACACGGCCGACGACCGCGCGGCTCTTCAAGAAGAGATCAAGCAGTTGAAGGACGAAATCGACCGGATCGGCAACACGACGGAATTCAACACGCAAAAACTCTTGAACGGTGCCTTGAAGAACGCTGGCACGATCAACGTCGACATCGACACGACGACGGGCGCGTCGGTTGCGAAGATGACGGCCGCTAAGCTAACTGGCGGTTCGGGTATGATGCAAACGAAGGTAGCATCCGGCAACTTCAAGATGGAGACGATCATCGTTGACGGCACGGATATTAAGGTTGACTGGTCCAAGCTGACGACCGAAGAGAAGAACACCTTGATGGGTATCAGCACGGACGCAACTACGCAAAACAAAGCGAAGGACTTGATCATCTCCAAGATCAACGAAGCGATCGACGCATCCGGCGCGAACGTTGCTCACATCACGGGCTACGTAAGTGGCGCGGGCACATCGTCCGGTGGTGCACGCCTCGTCCTTGAGAGTGGTTCCAAAGGTATCAACTCCAAGGTTGACGTTAAAATCTCCGGCGGCGTAGGCGTTCTCGCTAACGTAATGGGCGGTGCGTCCGGTGGTAGCGTAACTTCGGGTACTTCGAAGTATAACGGCACTTCTTACGCGGCAGCTCAATCGTTCGACGTTACGGTTGACGGCATCCTGATGAAGGTTGACATCGGTGCCATCACAGGTGGCACGACGACTATGTCCGGCCTCGCTGCGAACCTGCAATCCGGCATTAACAAGGCGATCAGCGGTTACAATAAGGTTACGAACAAGTCGGCTGGCCAAGAAGGCTACATGACGAAGGTTTCCGTCTCCGTAAGTGACGACGGCCGATTGGTCGTAAGTAACGAGAACGGCCCAGTCACCTTCAAGGATCTTGTCGGTCAATCGGTCGTTCAAGACCTCGGCTTGTCCCAAGCGCAAACGGAATCCACGGGCAATGGCGGCGTAACGTTCCAAATCGGCGCGAACCGCGGTCAGACGATTTCGTTCGGCATCGGAGACATGCGTGCAACAGCTCTTGGCGTCAATGCACTCGACATTTCGACGGCGACCGGCGCTTCCCAAGCGCTTGACAAACTGGACAGCGCGATCAAGAGCGTTTCCGAACAACGTTCCAAGATGGGTGCTGTACAGAATCGCCTTGAACACACGATCAACAACTTGCAGACGGCTTCCGAGAACCTCACGGCTGCGGAATCCCGTATCCGCGACGTCGACATGGCGAAGGAAATGATGGACTTCACGAAGTCGAACATCCTCTCCCAAGCGGCTCAAGCAATGTTGGCTCAAGCGAACCAGCAGCCGCAAGGCGTGCTCCAATTGCTCCGATAAGATCGGACATCTTCTAAAAAACTTCCGGTCTTTAACGGACCGGAAGTTTTTTTAACTATTTCGGCTGAAAGGATATCAATTATGATTCCAAGAAATGTTCGAAAACAGGAGACGATTGTATTATTCAATGGGCAAAGCCAGTATGACGTCCTGCGCTATTTTATTGCCGATATGGCCGTAGGTTTTCGAACGCTGGGCTATCATGTGACCATCATTGATTTGCTGAAGGAAAACTGGTTGAAGGAACTTCAGAAAACCATTAACGAAATGGATATCCTGTTTTTCTTTTCGATGAATGGAATGGCCATTGATCTAAAGATCGGTGATAAATCTTTATATGACCAACTGAACATCCCGTTTTTTGCCTTTTTCGTGGATCATCCGATGTATCAATTACCGCGTCTGAACGCAGGCGTAAAAAATTTAATCGTATCGTGCGTAGACCAGAAACATATAGAGTTTCTAAATAAATATATGCAAGGAGATTACTCGAAGGTATTCATCCCTCACGGTTCCAGTAACGGAGATTTCCCTTCCCAAGAACAAGTTCCGTTAGTACCGATAATCGATAGAGAGATAGACATTCTTTTCACAGGAACGTATGCAAATCCGGAGAGCTACCGTAATGAGTGGCGATCTTTAAATAAACATGTAGCCGAGTTATTCGACGATATAGCGGAAGTCGCGTTGAGCCAGAACGAGAAAACGATGGTGGAAATCGCCGAGGAAACCCTCTCCTCCAGGGGGATCGACAGCATTTATATGCACCATGGGAATTTTTGGTCTACACTCGTTCAGGTCGACCTGTACAACCGTACAGTTAAAAGACGGGAAGTCGTAACTAAGCTGGCACAGCTCCCCGTAAGGTTTGAAATATATGGAAACGGCTGGGACGAGTTGCAAATTACCAATAACACTACAACGTTTCATCCGTTCGTTTCCTTTGAGATGGCGCAAGAAAAGATGCGTAACTCCAAGCTGGTGCTTACGATTCTTCCGAGTTTTACAAGTGGAGGGCATGAACGGGTATTTTCATCGATGCTGCACGGCGCGGTGTCCATGGTCAACCGGAATATTTACTTCGAAAAGCACTTCAAGGATCGGGACAGCATTCTTCTTTATGATTTCGGTACCGATATTCAGGGAACGGCAGCAAGCATGTTAGACGACCTGCCGTTGATGCAACAGGTTGCCGATGGTGGAAGAGAATCCGCTCTCGAGAGACATACGTGGAAGCAGAGAGCGGAGGAAATCATAAAACACGTACAGTATCACAAATTTTTTACGTCGTAACGAAATATTGCGAATGCCCCCATAGAAGATTTACGGTGAAGTTGGAATTCCGCGAATCTTCGAGGGGGTATTTTAGTTTACATAACATGGAATTCATTCAACGCCTTTTTTGTAAAAAAACGTTGAACATTTGCCGATACATACTATACAACCATTTAGGAGCTGGAACTATTGAAAATCAAATTTAACGGCCAAGATTGGAATATTGAGAACACCATGGAAAAGTACGACTTATTCTTGGAAAACATTAATAACAATTGGCCTTCTGCCGAGTTGAGGCTTAGTCATTTCATCGTAGATGGGGTAGCCATATATGATAATTTTGAAGAGTACGTCTCTAATCGGATTCATGGAATTGAAAACTTGGAGATCGTAACGGTCACGCATCAGGAATTATTAACCGGCACGATTCAGGCTGCCATCCAATATGTGTTTGAAAATAAACCTCGTATCGTTTCGATGTCCAAGCAATTTTACCGTGGAGCCACTTCCACGACTTGGAACGAATTCGGCAGCTTGACGGAGGGCATCGAATGGTTGCTACAGCTCACTTCCCACTTGGAAGGGACATTCGTCAAAGACGCCAAATTGACCGAATCCGTTCAAGAGATTCGGAGGAAGCTAACGGATCTCATTTCCGCATTGTTTCAAGCTTTGCAAGGCAAGGATGAGACCACACTGTCCGACTTGCTGCAATACGAACTGATTCCAGTATTCGAGGAGCTGGAAGCATTGCTCCCGAAGTACATGATTGGCGGGGTGGCGTAACGAATGCGGATCGATAACCAAGCTTGGCTGAACCGTGTAAACCCGGAGCTCATTCGGTTTATGGATCTGTTGTCCGATCAGATCGAACGCATGCCTTTACAGACCATAGAAACCAAAACGGGAGACGTCACGCTAAAGCTGACCGAAACGAACGGTACCACCTTCTTTCTGCAGAGTCAGTACGATCCGGATCGGGAAGCTGGGATATTTGTCGACGGTCTTACTCCACCGGAAGGGGAATTTCATGTCTTGTTTTACGGTCTGGGCATGGGGTACCATGTGGAAGCCTTCATGGAGCGATTCCCTGAAGCTACCGTTTCGCTTTACGAGCCTCTTCCTGCCGTCTTTTATCATTATTCGAAAAATCGCCCGTTCTCGAAGCTGAATAAAAAACAGGTGAAGCACATCTTCGTCGAGCTCTCGCTGGACATTGGAAATCAGAGCCTGGATGTTCTTGCCAGGAGTACGGCCAAGCCTCTCTGGACTGTTGTTCACCCGGCATATCGTCGGCATTTCGAAGGAAAGGTGAATTTGTTCTTTGAACGTTTCAAGGAAATTTTGGAGCGCCAGAAGTTCAATGTCATCGCGGACTACAAGTTCCAGAAGTTATGGACCTTGAACAGCATTCTGAACTTTCCGTATACCATGAGCACCCCTAATATTATGGAGGTAAAGAGACACTTCGAGAATAAGCCGGTTCTTGTCGTCTCCGCAGGACCGTCATTGAAGGATGACATCGAGTCGATTCGAAAAATTAAACAAGAGAAATCCGCCTATATCCTCGCGGTAGGTTCAGCTAACAAAGCTTTGCTTAGTCACGAGATCATGCCCGATGCAGTGTGTACCTATGACCCCTCGATGCTGAATCAAAAAGTTTTCACAGACATCGTGGAGAGAAATCTGGATACGATCCCGATGATATTCGGCACATCCGTAGGGAACGACACGATCTTGAAGTATACGGGGCCGATGCTTCATATGTTCACATCCCAGGATCACGTATCGGATTATTACTTAGGGGATGCAAAAAAGTGTTACCCCGTTTTTGATGACGCACCTTCCATTGCAGTAGTTACGCTGGAGATGCTGGCGCATCTCGGAGCGTCCCCGGTCATTCTAGCAGGTCAAAACTTAGCCGTACGCGACGATGAGTTTTACAGCAAGGGGATTCAATTCGAGCATCGCGGGAATGGATTGATGGACGACGAGAGGAATCGACTCGTCGAAGTGCTGAGCGTCGACGGGAAATTCATCCCGACCCTTCCGGAGTTCAACACGATGCGATTGCAGATGGAACAAACGATAGAGAAGTATCAACTGCAAGTCATCAATACGACGAAACAAGGGGCCCACATTAACGGAACGTCCTACGTACCGATCGAGCAACTGTTCGAAGACAAATTAATTCCGGGTACCGTCGTCGAAAATTGGTATAAGGTCGAGTCTTACGGATACCCGGTAGATTATGTGCTTCAAAATGGGAAGCGTCTAGAGGACAGTTTGGAAAAACAGCAGTTCGTTTTAGACGACTTACTATCCATCTTCCAACGGTTGGAGAACGCGATCCAAAACGGGACGAGGGGGGGCATTCCCCTTTTAATCGAGAAAATGGATAAGGCTCTCGATAAGCTCTTAAAGAACGAGTTCCATGTGCATTTTTGCGAACCGATGGTAAAATTGGCGACGAAGTTTATTAAATCCAGAAAATTGGACATGCAGGCGACAAACGATATGATTGAGCGGGCGAAGCTGGTTTTGGACACCTATGGACGTTACGTTTATGAGGTTCATCTGATAACGAACGAGTTCCGATGGGTGCTTCCGAAAGTTCATGAAAAAATCCAAGAATATACTAACAGAATGCAAAATGTTAGCCGATAAATACAGGTAACTAGTGGAATTCAAAGGAGGCCGTCGCTTTGAACAGCAATATCAACACTTCGTCCAATTATTACGTTCCGATTTCCGTTGAGCCGACTGCAGAGGCGCGGCCGATCAGGTCGGATGCGTCGACGAACAATAGCGTCCCTGCAAGGCTGATTAACTCCACGAACGACCTTCGGCGGGCGGAGCTTTCCGGCGAGCAGTACAACATCAGCGAAGAACAGCTGGTGCGCGCGATCGAGCAGGCAATTAAGAAGGTAGAGGGCCGTACGACGAACCTGCAATTTTCCGTTCATGAGCAGACGAAGCGTATTTCCGTTAAGGTGACGGACCGCGCGACGGGTGAAGTGATTCGGGAGATTCCGCCGGAGAAGACGCTCGATTTCGTGGCGAAGCTGTGGGAGATGGCGGGAATTCTCGTCGACGAGAAACGATAATTGCGGGAATGAACCGCGGGCAGGGGTGAAGGCCGATGGCTGATATGCGCATAAGCGGATTGGCGTCCGGAATGGACATAGACGATATGGTAAGCCGGTTGATGAGCGCCCATCGCATACCGTATCAAAAGCTGGAGCAGAAGAAGCAGGTTATGGAATGGCAGCGAGACGACTATCGTTCTATGAACGCGAAGATCCTCGAACTGAGGAACCAAGCGTTTAACATGCAATTGAGTTCAAATTACACGGCACGGAAGGCCATCTCCAGCGCGGACAGCTCGGTGAGCGCGACGGCGACGGCGTCGGCGACCGAAGGCATCTACACGATGAAAGTCACGCAATTGGCGAAGGCGGCTTCGATGACTTCGGCCACGAAGTTGGGGGTAGCGAGTGATACGGCGAAGCTTTCCGCGGCGGATACATCGGTGGCTCCGGCTGCCAAGTTCGAGGATGGCGACACCACGACGTTGACGATCAAAGGCGAGAAGGGCTCAGCCACAATCACGGTAAAGGGCAGCCAAACGGTTAGCGAATTCGTGAAAGATTTCAACAACCAGTCAAATCTGACTGGCGTGAAGGTCAGCTACGATAAGGCGTTGGATTCGTTCTTTTTCGTCTCCGCAAAAACAGGGGAGTCCTCCGGGTTCAGCTTGAGCAGCGAAGATCCGACTTTGATCACGAACGTGCTGAAGTTGGGCACGACGACATCGGGAACGGGAAGTCAATATACGGGGAGTGTCGATTTCGCTGCGAGTACGGATGTAATCGACAATACGTTAACCGCTGATCAGATGTTTAAGATCAAACACACTCCAATCTCGGGTACCGCCAAAGACTATGAATTTACGATTACAAAGGATATGACAGTCGGCCAGTTGATGAAAACTATCAACAGCTCCGATTTGGGGAAGCTTGGCGTTTCCGCATATATCGATGAGAATAAAAAGCTGGTTATCAAGGATTCGACAGGCGGGACGCTCGCATTTACGGATGAAACGTCCGATTCCAAAGACGTGGTAGCGAAACTCGGGTTATCGGGAGTGACGCCTACGACTTATTCTCAGAATAAGGTCAGCGCGGGCGGTGTGAATGCTAAGGTGGAATTCAATGATGTGGAAGCGGTCTTCGAGACGAATAGCTTCCAATTGAACGGCATCAACTTTGTTGCGAAAGCGGTGATGACGGACGAAGCGACGATAACCGTGAATCAGGACGTCGATACCGTTTTCGAAAACATCAAGTCTTTCGTTACGAAGTATAATGAAATGGTGGATTTGTTGAACAAGGAGTTAACCGAGAAGCGTTATCGCGATTTCACGCCGCTCACCGCCGAGCAACGCGAAGAGATGGATGAGAAGGATATCGAGCGTTGGGAGGAAAAGGCGAAGAGCGGGATGCTGAAAGGTGACCTGCTGATCCAGAGCGCCGTCTCCAACATGCGTAACTCGCTGATGCGCACAGTTCAAGGCTTACCTTCCGGGGACGCCAAAACGCTTGCAGATATAGGAATTACTTCTGGCAGTTGGTATGAGAATGGAAAACTTTATATTGACGAGACGAAGTTAAAGAAAGCGATCGCTGAAAAACCGGATGAGGTCGCTGCGTTATTCACGACGAACGACGGCGCGACGGGTGCGTCCGATTCCGATGGCTTGGCGGTTCGCTTTTATCAACAAGCGGATGCAATTATGGATAAGATCACGAAGAAGGCTGGCAAAGAGTCCAGCGTCAACAGCTCGTTCGACATCGGTAAGAATTTAGACGATCTTGAAGACGAGATGGAGAATTGGGCGCGTCGCTTGGACGACTTGCAAACCCGTTACTATAAACAGTTCACTGCAATGGAAAATGCATTAAACAAGATGAACGCGCAAAGCACCTACCTCATGCAGCAGTTCGGCGGCGGCGCTTAATGCCTCGCCGGCTGCGGCCAGTAGTACCGAAAGTTAAGGGGGACCTACAATGATTCAAGCGCAGCGCAACAAGTATCTGGAGACATCCATCCAAACCGCTACCCCTGCCCAACTGCTTATTATGCTGTGCGACGGCGCGATTCGGTTTTGCAAACACGCCATCGAAGCATTGAAGAACCAAAACTACGAGGAAGCGAACGAGTATCTCGGACGGACGCAGGATATCGTCAGCGAGTTCGCGATTACGCTCGATCGCAGCGCCGAAATTTCGGAGTCGCTTTCGAGGTTATACGAATATTTTAATTACCGTCTGATCCAAGCGAATATTAAGAAGTCGCCGGAGCCGGCGGAAGAAGTGCTCGGTTACCTTCTAGATCTGAAGGAAACCTGGGTGCAGGCTGCGCTCTTGTCCAAGCAATCCGGCGCGCCTGTAGCGAAGTAATATGACAAGCGCATTAACGGAAGCGGTCAACGCTCTGAAGCAAGCGACCGACAGCATTACGCGAAGATTGTCCCAAACGACATCGGAGGAATTAGAAGCCTACGTCGAAGAGAGGGAGCGGTACATACAATCGATCCGATCCTCGGTGGGCTCGGCGGCGCCCGGCGAAGTCGAGGCGTTGAAGCCGACGGTCGACGACGTGCTGGCGAAGGACGCCTTTATCGTCCGCCGAATGACGAAGCTGCGCGACGAAGCGTCGGAGAAGCTCAATCAGACGGCGCAGGCCAAGACGCAGCGCACCGCATACGAGCCGGCCCAACCTGTGGATAGCTATTTTTTCGACCGAAAAAAGTAACCGAAGCCCCTGCTGTTACGCACAGCGGGGGCTTTTTCGTACCCGAGTTACCCCCAGAACTGTGAACAATACATTTTCAGGTCTTGTGGACAATGTGTATAACTCTGTTAATAACTAATGAAAACCTGCTTTCATTAGCATGGTTAAAAATGAATAACATGTTGGTATTGGAATGTTCAGAATTCGATGCAAAAATTGACCATTAGTTCATAAAAACATCACTTGACAGAATTGACTTTTTCGCGAGGGGGATGGTATATTCAATCTGTGGCCTAGCCACGTACTTGATTATGAAGGGATTGTGTCTCAATGCAAGGTAAAGTGAAATGGTTCAACGCTGAGAAGGGTTATGGCTTCATCGAAACAGAACAAGGTGGAGACGTATTCGTGCATTTCTCGGCCATCCAAGCAGAAGGTTTCAAGACCCTAGATGAAGGCCAAGCCGTTGAGTTCGACATCGTCGAAGGCGCACGCGGACCTCAAGCAGCTAACGTAACCAAGATCTAATTACCATCGCGGCGGGAACGCCCTTAGAATAGATGGATTAAATCAAGGAACGGAATAGCATCGCACAGTCACACCTCGGGAAACCGAGGTGTTTTTTTGCGCACAACATGAAAGCGCTGACTTATCTGAAAATTTTGAATTCAGCATGTCCCTATGTTATAATGATGCTAAGCTTAACCAAAGGAGGCATGCTACATGATGTTTCACATTCGTGGCAAGAACGTAGAAGTCACCGATGCCTTGAGGGATTACGCGGAGAAGAAAGTCGGGCGCTTGGAGCGGTATTTCGAGGTTCCGCCTTCCTCCGACGTGTACATTACGTTAAGCGTGAATAAAAATAAACATACCGTCGAGGTGACGATTCCGTTCAGCGGCGTGACGCTTCGCGCCGAAGAGAAGTCCGCCGATATGTATGCATCGATCGACTTGGTCATCGACAAGCTGGAGCGGCAAATCCGCAAACATAAGACGCGCGTGAACCGGAAGGCTCGCCAAGAAGGAACGCAGCGCGCCATCTTTAAGGAAGCGTTCGAGCAGGCGCCTGCCGCCAGAGTGCACGAGGACGAGGAGGATTCATTCGAAGTGGTTCGCACGAAGCGCTTCACGCTGAAGCCGATGGCGATGGAGGAAGCGATTCTTCAGATGAACCTGCTCGGCCACGACTTCTACGTATTCGCCAACTCGGAGACGTCCGGCGTCAACGTTGTGTACAAGCGTGAGGACGGGCGCTACGGGCTGATCGAATCGGCGTAACTTCACATGTAAATAACGAAAATAAGGCCCCGTCTGCAACCTGACGGGGCCTTTCTGCGTACAAGTGAATAATGGCGGCGAATTTGCGACATATATAACCAACTGATACAATGGAATTTGATAGTTCAACCTGGAAAGGGGAACGACCAGTGCTCGGCTTAGTGAAGAAAATATTCGGAGATGCGAACGAACGGGAAATCAAACGTTACCTTCGCACCGTAGAGAAAATAAACGGCATGGAACCGGAAATGCAGGCGCTCAGCGACATTCAACTCGGCGGGAAAACCGAGGAGTTCATGAAACGGTACAATGCAGGGGAGAGCTTGGACGATATTCTCCCGGAGGCGTTCGCCGTCGTTCGGGAAGTGTCCAGAAGAACGTTGGGGAAGCGCCACTACGACGTCCAGCTCATCGGCGGCATGGTGCTTCATGAGGGCAAAGTCGCGGAGATGCGTACGGGCGAAGGGAAGACGCTCGTCGGTACGCTTCCTACGTACCTCAATGCCCTGACCGGGAAGGGCGTCCACGTCGTAACGGTGAACGAATATCTGGCGCAGCGGGACAGCGCGGAGATGAGCCAGATCTATAAGTACCTCGGATTGAGGGTCGGTACGAACTTGAACGGCATGACGCATGCCGAGAAACAAGCGGCCTACGCCTGCGATGTTACGTACGGGACGAACAACGAATTCGGCTTCGATTACTTGCGCGACAACATGGTCTTGTATAAGGAGCAGATCGTGCAGAAGCCGCTTCACTTCGCCCTGATCGACGAAGTGGACTCGATCCTCATCGACGAAGCGCGGACGCCGCTGATCATCTCCGGCCAAGCCGCGAAGTCGACCGACCTGTACTATGCAGCGGATCGGTTCGTGAAGCGTCTCGTCGCCGAGGAAGACTACACGGTCGACATTAAGGTGAAGTCGGCGGCGTTGACCGAAGCGGGCGTTGCGAAAGCGGAGCGCGCGTTCGGCATCGATAACTTGTACGATCATACGAATGTTTTGATCAACCACCACTTAACGCAAGCGCTCAAGGCGAACGCGATCATGCGCCTTGACGTCGACTACGTCGTGCAAGACGGCGGCGTCGTCATCGTCGACGAGTTCACGGGCCGCCTGATGGCGGGCCGACGCTACAGCGACGGACTGCATCAAGCGATCGAGGCGAAGGAAGGCCTCGAGGTGCAGAACGAGAGCATGACGCTCGCGACGATCACGCTCCAGAACTACTTCCGGATGTACCAGAAGCTTGCCGGCATGACCGGTACGGCGAAGACGGAGGAGGAAGAGTTCAAGAAGATCTATGGCCTCGAGGTCATCGTGGTGCCGACGAACCGTCCGACGATCCGGGAAGATAAGCCGGACGTCGTCTATAAGACGGTAGCGAGCAAGTACCGTATGGTCGTCGAGGAGATCGTCGAGCGCCATAAGAAGGGGCAGCCGGTGCTCGTCGGCACGACGTCGATCGAGAACTCGGAATTGCTGTCGACGATGCTGAAGAAGCGCGGCGTGCCTCACAAAGTACTCAACGCGAAGTATCACGCCGAGGAAGCGGAGATCGTCGCCGACGCGGGGCAGAAGGGCGCCGTCACGATCGCGACGAACATGGCCGGCCGCGGTACGGACATTGTGCTCGGCGAAGGCGTGAAGGAGCTCGGCGGCCTGCATATTATCGGTACCGAGCGCCATGAGAGCCGACGCATCGACAATCAGCTGCGCGGACGCGCAGGCCGTCAGGGCGACCCGGGTTCGACGCAGTTCTACCTGTCGATGCAGGACGAGCTCATGCGGCGCTTCGGCGCGGACAACGTGATGGGCATGATGGAGAAGCTCGGCTTCGAGGAAGACCAGCCGATCGAGAGCAAGCTGATCACGCGTTCCGTCGAATCCGCGCAGAAGCGGGTCGAAGGCAACAACTTCGACATCCGGAAGGTCGTCCTGCAGTACGACGACGTCATGAACCAGCAGCGGACGATTCTATACAAGCAGCGCCACGAGGTGCTCTATTCGGAAAATATCCGCGATATCGTGTTCGGCATGATCGACAGCGTCATCGAGCGGATCGTACACGCCCATTGCCCGAAGGAAGAAGTGCCGGAGGACTGGGATTTGGCGGCGATCGTGGAATACGGCAACGGGACGTTCCTCAGAGAAGGTCAAGTGACGCCGGAGCAACTCGAGGGCAAAGAGCCGGAAGACATCATACAATATCTGAAGGACGTCGTGCATAAGACGTACGAGGAGCGCGAGGCGAACCTTCCGCCGGAATTTATTCGGGAGTTCGAGAAGGTCATCGTTCTTCGGGCGGTCGACAGCAAGTGGATGGACCACATCGACGCGATGGACCAATTGCGCCAGGGCATCCACCTCCGCGCGTACGGCGGCACCGATCCGCTTCGCGAGTACCAATTCGAAGGCTTCGCGATGTTCGAGGAGATGATCGCCTCGATCCAAGAGGAGGTCGCGAAGTACGCGATGAAGGCGCAGGTCGAAGCGAACCAGAAGCGCCAGGAAGTCGTGAAGGGGCAAGCGGCGGTCAGCGGCAAGGAAGAAGCCGTCAAGCGTCCGGCCAAGGCCGAAAACCAGATCGGCCGGAACGATCCGTGCCCGTGCGGCAGCGGCAAGAAGTTCAAGCAATGCCACGGCGCGCAAGAGGCATAAGCAAGAGAGGGACGGCCCGGCACTCGCTGCCGGGCTTCCTGCATGCAGCTAGGACAACGACCAAGGAGAGATGACACATGATTGATCCGGAAATCCGCCACCGCCTCCGCGAGGCGACGGAAAAACTCGAAGCGCTTAGGGGGTCTCTTTGACTTAGAACTGAAGCTCGAGCAGCTCGGAGACTTCGAAGTCAAGATGTCGGCCCCGGACTTCTGGGACGACAACGAACGCGCGCAGAAAACGATCGCCGAGATGAACGCCATCAAATCGGTCGTGGAGAAATATCAGAAGCTGAACGGCGAAGCCGAAGACCTCGTACTCATGCAAGAGCTCATTACGGAGGAAGGCGAAGAAAGCCTCGTGCCGGAATGGAGCGAAGGCGTGAAGAAGCTGACGGAGGCGCTCGACAACTTCGAGCTCACCCTGCTCTTAAGCTCGCCGTACGATAAATACAACGCGATTTTGGAGCTGCATCCGGGCGCGGGCGGAACCGAGTCGCAGGACTGGGCGTCGATGTTGTACCGGATGTACACCCGATGGGCGGAACAAAGCGGCTTCAAGGTCGAGGTGCTCGACTACCTGCCGGGCGACGAAGCCGGCATTAAGAGCGTCACGATCGGCGTGAGCGGCTACAACGCATACGGGTACCTGAAGGCCGAGAAGGGCGTTCATCGGCTCGTGCGCATCTCCCCGTTCGACGCGTCCGGACGCCGCCATACGTCGTTCGTCTCGTGCGACGTCGTGCCGGAAATCGAAGACGACAACACCGAGATCGAAATCCGGCCCGAGGATTTGAAGGTCGATACGTACCGCTCCGGCGGCGCCGGCGGACAGCACGTCAACAAGACGGAATCGGCGGTACGGATCACGCACATCCCTTCGGGCATCATCGTTGCGTGCCAGACGGAGCGTTCGCAGATTTCCAACCGCGATCGCGCCATGAAGATGCTGCGTTCCAAGCTGTTCGAGCGCCGTCTCGAGGAACAGCAGCGCGAGCTCGCATCGATCCGCGGCGAGCAGTCCGACATCGCGTGGGGCAGCCAGATCCGCTCGTACGTGTTCCACCCGTACAGCATGGTGAAGGATCATCGCACCGGCGAGGAGACGGGCAACGTCGGCGCGGTCATGGACGGCGAGCTCGATCCGTTCATTAACGCGTATTTACGCAGCCAAATTCAAAAGAGCGAATAAGCGGGACCGGAAGGACCATCCTACACCTAACTGGGTACGATGGTCTTTTTTTGCGAAGGGAAGGAATACGTGACATGAATACTAGGAAAAGGGCGCCGCGCTTCCCTCTCGGAAGCCCGATGCATACGGTAATCGAGTATGGGCTGCTGCTCGTGGGGGCGTTTTCGATCGCGACGTCGTTCAACGTCCTGCTGCTGCCGAACTCGATCGCGTCCGGCGGCACGTCCGGCATCTCGGTAATCGTCCGCGCGCTGTTCGGCGTCACGCCGGCGATCACCCAATGGGCGCTGAACGTGCCGCTGTTCGCGCTGGGCGTCTGGCTGCTCGGCAAGCGCTTCGGCGTGAAGACCGCCGTCGGCACCGCGGTCATGCCGCTGTTCGTTCTATTAACGTCCGGCTGGGCGCCGCTGACGGACAATCCGCTGCTCGCGGCCATATTCGGCGGTCTCGGCGTCGGCGTCGGCCTGGGCATCGTGTTCCGCGGGCGCGGCTCCACGGGCGGTCTCGACGTGGCCGCGCAAATCGTCGCGAAGTACACGGGGCTAAGCCTCGGGATGTCGGTGGCGGCATTGGACGGCATGGTCATCGTAGCGGCGGGCTTCGTCTTCGGGGCGGAGCAGGCGCTCTTCGCGCTGATCGCGCTGTTCGTGACGACGAAGACGATCGACGTCGTGCAGCTCGGCTTCGCGACTTCGAAGGTCGCTTACATTATAAGCGAGGACGAGGAGAAGATCGCGCGGACGATCCTGCACGATCTGGACCGCGGCTTAACGCGGCTGACCGCCCACGGCGGGTTCACCGGGAAGGAGCGGACGGTGCTTATGGTCGTCGTGTCGCAGACCGAGGTGACGCGGCTGAAGGGACTCGTCCAGGCGGCCGACCCGCAGGCGTTCGTCATCATTACGGGGGCGACCGAGGTGCTTGGGGAAGGGTTCAAGCTCCAATAAAATCAGGCAAAAAATAGGGTTGTATCAATATTCATACCTATGTATAATAATTCATATCTTGAAAAGGCCGGGAATACGGTGGAGAGGGGATTCATCCGTTGACAGATCATATACGAGCGGCGGTCGTCGGTTCGACCGGTTACGGCGGGGTCGAGCTGATCCGACTCTTGCTCACGCACCCGAAGGTAACGATTACTTCGGTCATTTCGTCGTCCAACGCGGGAGAGCCGTTGACGGCAGGTTATCCGCATCTGCAGCAGGCGCTGCCGGTCGAGACGCTGGACGGCGTCGATCCGGCGATCATCCGCGAGAAGGCGGACGTCGTGTTCGCGGCGACGCCGTCGGGCGTCAGCGGCAAGCTGGTGCCGCAGCTGCTGGAGCATGAGGGCCTGCGTGTCATCGACTTGTCGGGCGACTTCCGCTTGAAGGACCGCGCGGCGTACGAGACGTGGTATAAGCACGAGGCGCCGCCGCAAGCGTCGCTAGAGCAAGCGGTATACGGACTTACGGAGATTTACGCGGATCAAGTGCGGGGCGCGGCATTCGTATCGAACCCGGGCTGCTATCCGACGGCGACGACGTTGGGGCTCATCCCGGCGGTGGAGGCGGGCGCGATCGATCGCGGTTCGATCATCGTCGACGCGAAATCCGGCGTGTCCGGCGCGGGCCGAGGCCTGAACATCGGCTGGCATTATGCCGAAATGAACGAGAACTTCAAGGCCTACAAGGTCAATAAGCATCAGCACATCCCCGAGGTCGAGATGGTGCTCGGCGAACGTGCAGGCGAGCCGGTCACGGTGACGTTCACCACCCATCTGGTGCCGATGACGAGAGGCATTCTATGCACGATGTACGCCTCCGTGGCGGACGACCGCTTCCTGAGCGAGGACGCTTGGATCGAGATGTACCGCAGCTACTATAAGGATAAGAAGTTCGTCCGCATCCGCGACAAGGGGCAGTGGCCGGCGACGAAGGAAGTCTGGGGCTCGAACTATTGCGATATCGGCTTCTCCGTCGATCCTCGCACGCGGCGCGTCACGATCATCTCCGTCATCGACAACTTGGTGAAGGGCGCGTCGGGGCAAGCGATTCAAAACTTGAACGTCATGATGGGCTGGGAAGAAGATCTGGGGCTGCGGTTGGCTCCGGTGTATCCATAGGGACAGGGAGGCAGGACGAAGATGACCGGGCAGAACGGGTTCACGATCGCGTTAGACGGGTCGGTGACGACGCCGAAAGGATTTCGGGCGGGCGGCGTCCATTGCGGGATTAAGAAAGTGCAGCGCTTCGATCTGGGGGCGATCGTGTGCGACGTGCCGGCGGACGTAGCCGCCGTCTTTACGACGAACGTCGTCATCGCGGCGCCGCTGACGGTGACGAAGGAATCGATCGCGAAGGAAGGCAAGCTGCAGGCAATGCTCGTCAACAGCGGCAACGCGAACGCGTGCACGGGCGAGCAGGGCGACAAGGACGCGCGCGACATGCGCGCGACGTTCGCGGAAGCGCTCGGCGTGCCGGAGCATTACGTCGGCGTGACGTCGACGGGGGTCATCGGCGTACCGATGCCGATGGAGAAGCTGTACCGCGGGATTCCGGAGCTGCGAACGAAGCTGTCGACGGAAGGCGGGGACGACTTCTGCCAGGCGATCATGACGACCGACCTGGTGCAAAAGTCGATATGCGTCACGCTGACGGTCGACGGCAAGCAAGTGTCCGTCGCCGGCGCGGCGAAGGGCTCGGGCATGATCCATCCGAACATGGCGACGATGCTGGGCTTCATGACTACGGATGCGGCGCTGCAGCCGGGCTGCTTGCAATCGCTGCTGAGCCATGCGACGGACGTAACGTTCAACATGATAACGGTCGACGGGGATACGAGCACGAACGACATGGTCGTCGCGATGGCGAGCGGCCTGGCCGGCAACGAACCGCTCGGACCGAACCACCCGGATTGGGAAAGCTTCTCGGCGGCGTTCCGCCACGTGGCGGAGACGCTGGCGAAGGAGATCGCGCGGGACGGCGAGGGGGCGACGAAACTCATCGAAGTGAACGTCGTCGGCGCGAGCACGGATTACGACGCGCGCACGATCGCGAAGACGATCGTCGGCTCGAATCTCGTGAAGTCGGCCGTCTACGGCTCCGATGCGAACTGGGGACGCATCATCGCGGCGGCGGGCCGCGCGGGCGTGCCGATGAACCCGAATACGGTCGACATTCGTCTTGGCGACATCGCGGTATTACGTCAATCGGCGCCGGTAGCGTTCGACGAGCCGGCCGCGAAGGCGTACTTGGACGGCAACGAAGTGACGATTCACGTGGACCTGCACGGCGGCGCGGGGAAGGCGACCGCGTGGGGCTGCGATTTAACTTACGATTACGTGAAAATTAACGCGTCGTATCGGACGTGACGAACGAGGAGAGAAGAAACATGGGCGAGGCGGGGAAGAGCAACACCTTCGTGATCAAGTGCGGCGGGAGTACGCTGGCGGCGCTGCCGAACGCGTTCTTCGCGGAGCTGGCGGCGTTCCAGAAGGCCGGCCGGCAGCCGGTTATCGTGCACGGGGGCGGACCGGCGATTTCGCAGGCGTTGAATAAGCTGGGCATTCATACGGAATTCGTCGACGGTCTGCGCCGCACGAGCGCGGAAGTGCTCGACGTTGCGGAGATGGTGCTCGCCGGCAAGATCAACAAGGAGATCGTACGCCGCTTGTCGCAGAACGGCGCCAAGGCGGTCGGCTTGTCCGGCACGGACGGACGCCTGCTGACGGCGGAGCCGGTCGCGAACGCGGCGAAGCTCGGCTACGTGGGCGAAGTGACGGAAGTGAACACGGAGCTGCTGAACGCGATGCTGGCGGCCGGCTACATTCCGGTCGTGGCGCCGGTCGGCCTCGGGGTCGACAATCAGCGCTACAACATTAACGCGGATACGGCGGCGGGCGCGGTGGCGTCCAGCCTCGGCGCGGGACCGTTCATCGTCGTAACCGACGTGGCGGGCATCGCGGGCACGGTAGACGGCGAGAAGAAAGTATTGCCGACGGTGACGCCGAGCCAAATCCAGTCGATGATCGATAGCGGCGAAATTTACGGCGGCATGATTCCGAAGGTGAAGGCGGCGCTCAAGTGCCTCGGCGGCGGCGTGAACGAGGTCGTCATCGTGAACGGCTCGGAGACGGGCGTGCTCGGCAAGGTGCTGCGCGGCGAACCGATCGGCACGACGATCGTGGCGGAACCGACCGCCGCGAAAGCGTAAAGGGGGCGAACGCGCGATGACGACGGGGAAAGAAGCGCTGTTTCCGAATTACGGACGGTTTCCGATTCGACTGGTCAAAGGGAAGGGAAGCCGGGTATGGGACGAAGCCGGCAAGGAATATCTTGATTTCATGAGCGGCATCGCCGTCGCGAACCTCGGCCATGCGCCGGAGCCGGTATTGGAAGCGCTCAAGAAGCAGCTCGACGAGCTGTGGCACGTCTCGAACCTGTTCGAGATTCCGGGACAGGAGAAGCTCGCGGGTATTCTTGCGCGTCTCTCGTGCGCGGATCTCGCCTTCTTCTGCAACAGCGGCGCGGAGGCGAACGAAGCGGCGATCAAGCTGGCGCGCCGATACCATCGGAAGGTGCTCGGCAACGACCGGTATGAAATCATTACGTTCAACAAGTCGTTCCACGGGCGGACGCTCGCGACGTTGACGGCGACCGGACAGGATAAGGTGAAGGAAGGCTTCGATCCGCTGCCGACCGGCTTCGTGCACGTCGATTACAACGACGTCGATGCGCTCAAAGCCGCTGTGAACGACAAGACGGCCGCGATCATGCTGGAATTCGTCCAAGGCGAAGGCGGCGTCAACGGCGCGACCGCGCCGTTCGTCGAAGCGGTGAAGTCGCTGTGCGCGGAGCACGGCCTGCTGCTAATCGCGGACGAGATCCAAACCGGCATCGGCCGGACGGGAACGTTCTTCTCGTACGAACAGTTCGGAGCTAGGCCGGACATCATTACGCTGGCGAAGGGACTCGCGAGCGGCTTCCCGATGGGCGCGATGCTCGGCAAGGCGTTCCTTCGCGACGGGTTGTCCGCGGGCTCCCACGGCTCGACGTTCGGCGGCACGCCGATCGCGTGCGCGGCGGCGATCGCCACGCTCGAGACGATGGAGAAGGAAGGGATCCCGACGCGGGCGAAGCGGCTCGGCGAGCAAGGCGTCGCGCGTCTGCGCGAGAAGCTGAGCGGATACCCGGGCCTCGTCGAGGTGCGCGGCCTCGGGCTCCTGATCGGCATCGAATTGAAGGAGCCGGTAGCGGACATCGTCAAGCGGGCGCAGGAAGCGGGGCTGCTCGTCATTACGGCGGGCCCGAACGTGCTTCGCTTGCTGCCGGCGCTGACGATACCGGAAGAAGATTGGAATCGCGGCCTCGACGCGCTCGCGGCGCTCATTACGTCGGACGCGAAGAACGGCATTTACGCATAGAAGGGAGAGGGTCGATGGTGGAAACCGCAGTAGGTTCCTCGGCGACGTCGGCGAATGCGGCCGGCGAGCAGCATCCGAAGACGGGATCGAACCCTTACAGAGGAAGAGATTTCTTAGCGCTGGCGGATTATTCGCCGGAGGAGATCAGATACTTAATCGATTTGGGCGTCGAGCTGAAGCGCAAGCAGAAATCCGGCGAAACGTATCATCCGCTGGCCGGCAAGACGCTGGCGATGATTTTCGAGAAGTCCTCCACGCGCACGCGCGTCTCCTTCGAGGTCGGCATGACGCAGCTTGGGGGCAATGCGATCTTCTTATCGAAGAACGACATTCAGCTCGGCCGCGGTGAGACGATCGCCGATACGGCGCGCACGCTGTCGCGGTACGTGGACGGCATTATGATCCGGACGTTCGCGCATAAGAACGTCGTCGAGCTGGCGAGGGGCGCGACGGTGCCGGTCATTAACGGCCTCACCGACCTGTCGCACCCGTGCCAAGCGCTCACCGACTATATGACGGTGCTCGAGCACAAAGGCAAGCTGGAAGGCCTGAAGATCGCGTACATCGGCGACGGCAACAACATGGTGCACTCGCTCATGGTCGGCGCGGCGAAGCTGGGCCTTCACATCGCGGTCGCGAGCCCGGCCGGCTACGAGCCGGACGCCGAGGTCGTCGGCATTACGCGCGAGGCGGCGAAGGCGACGGGCGGCAAGTACACGTTCCACTACGATCCGAAGGAAGCGATCGAGAACGCGGACGTCGTGTACACGGACGTATGGGCGAGCATGGGCATGGAAGCGGAGCAGCAGGAGCGGGAACAGGCGTTCAAGTCGTTCCAGGTGAACGCGGAGCTGACGCAATACGCGAAGCACGATTACATCTTCCTGCACTGTCTCCCGGCGCATCGCGGCGAAGAGGTGTCCGCGGAAGTGATCGACGGGCAGCACTCCGTCGTCTTCGACCAAGCGGAAAACCGGCTGCACGCGCAGAAGGCGATTCTTGCGGCGTTGATGGGTTAACGGTACGATAAGGGAAACCGAGGACATAGAAGGGTGGATTTGCGGCACATGTCGAAGCAAAAAATCGTGTTGGCGTATTCGGGCGGTCTCGATACGTCGGTCATTCTCACATGGCTTAAGGAAACGTACGACGCCGAGATCATCGCGTTCACGGCGGACATCGGTCAGGGCGACGAGCTCGACGGTCTGGAAGAGAAAGCGCTGAAGACGGGCGCGTCCAAGGTGTACATCGAGGACCTGCGGGCGGAGTTCGCGAAGGATTTCATTTTCCCGATGTTCCAAGCCGGCGCGCTGTATGAAGGTCAATATCTGCTCGGCACGTCGATCGCGCGTCCGCTCATCGCGAAGCGCATGGTCGAAATCGCGAAGGCGGAAGGCGCGACGGCGATCGCGCACGGCGCGACGGGCAAGGGCAACGACCAAGTCCGCTTCGAGCTGACGGCGGCGGCGCTCGCGGCCGATCTCGAAGTGATCGCGCCTTGGCGCATCGAGCAGTTCCGGGAGCAGTTCCCGGGCCGCGCGGAGATGATCGAGTACGCGGAGAAGCGCGGCATTCCGGTGAAGGCGTCCGCGGCGAAGCCGTATTCGACGGACCGGAACCTGCTGCACATCTCGTTCGAGAGCGGCATGCTGGAGGATCCGTGGTTCGACGCGACGCGCGAGGACGTGCGCGACATGTACGTGATGAGCGTCGATCCGGAGCTGGCGCCGGACGAAGCCGAGTACATCGAGCTGACGTTCAAGAACGGCTGCTGCGTGGCGATCAACGGCACGGAGCTGTCCCCGCTCGAAGTGATGGATACGCTCAACGAGATCGGCGGAGAGCACGGCGTCGGCCGCGTGGACATGGTGGAAAACCGGTTCGTCGGCATGAAGAGCCGCGGCGTGTACGAGACGCCGGGCGGCTCGATCCTGTTCAAGGCGCACCGCATTATGGAGTCGATCACCATGGACCGCGAAGTCATGCTGCTGCGCGACGGGCTTATTCCGAAATACGCGCAGCTCGTGTATAACGGGTTCTGGTTCGCGCCGGAGCGTCTGGCGATCCAAGCGCTCGTGGCCGAAAGCCAGAAGCACGTGGAAGGCACGGTTCGCCTGAAGCTCTACAAGGGCAACATCATGGCGGCCGGCGTAAAGAGCGACGTGACGTTGTACAACCCGAACATCGCGACGATGGAGGCGGACCCGACGCAGGCGTACAACCAAGGCGACGCGACGGGCTTCATTCGACTGAACGCGCTGCGGCTCAAGGTGTCGAGCGGCGTGCACGGGGCGGAAGGCGTATAACCTATTTTTTCGGAAAATGGAGTCGACCGACGGGCGCGTCGTCGGCTCCTTTCATTGTGCATACATAGAGGAGGAAGCTGAAGGTATGTCGAAGCTGTGGGGCGGCCGCTTTACGAAGGCGACGGACGCGTTGGTGGAGGAGTATACGGCGTCGATCTTTTTCGATAAAGAGCTGTACGAGGAAGACATTCAAGGCAGTATCGCGCATGTGACGATGCTGGGGAAACAGGGCATTCTGCCGGCCGAGGACGTGCAGACGATCATCGGCGGACTCGGGCGGGTGCTGGAGAAGCTGCGCCGCGGCGAAGTCGAGTTCAAGGCGTCGGAAGAAGACATTCATATGACGGTCGAGAAGCATTTGATCGCGGACATCGGGCCGGTCGGGGGCAAGCTGCATACGGGACGTAGCCGGAACGACCAGGTCGCGACGGACATGCATTTGTATTTGCGCAAGCGGGTCGTCGAGTTCGTCGAGCTGCTCGGCGCGCTGCAGGAGGCTTTGATCGCGCAGGCGAAGGCGAACGTGGAGACGATTTTGCCGGGCTACACGCATCTGCAGCGGGCGCAGCCGATTTCGTTCGGCCATCATCTGCTGGCCTATGTCGCGATGTTCGGCCGCGACGCGGAGCGCTTGATGGATTCGTACAAGCGCGTGGACATGCTGCCGCTCGGCGCGGGCGCTTTGGCCGGGACGACGTTCCCGATCGATCGTCATTTCGTCGCCGAGCAGCTCGGCTTCTCGCGGGTGTACGATAATTCGCTCGACGCCGTCAGCGACCGCGACTTCATCGTCGAGTTCTTGTCGGCGGCTTCGCTGCTCATGACGCATATGTCGCGGCTGTGCGAGGAGCTCGTCCTCTGGTCGAGCACGGAATTCGGCTTCGTCGAGCTCGACGACGCGTTCTGCACGGGCAGCTCGATTATGCCGCAGAAGAAAAATCCGGACGTCGCGGAGCTCGTCCGCGGTAAGACGGGCCGCGTCTACGGCAATCTGGTGGGCTTGCTCACCGTGCTGAAGTCGCTGCCGCTCGCGTATAACAAGGACATGCAGGAAGACAAGGAAGGCATGTTCGACACGGTGAAGCACGTCGGCGGCGCGCTGCGGCTCATGGCGCCGATGATCGCGACGATGCAAGTGCGCGCGGACCGGATGCGCGGCGCGGTCGATCGGGATTTCTCGAATGCGACGGACATCGCGGATTACCTGGTGAACAAGGGAATACCGTTCCGCCAGGCGCATGAGATCATCGGCAAGCTCGTGCTGCATTGCATCGAGCGCGGCATCGTGCTGCTCGAGCTGTCGCTGGAGGAGTATAAGACGTTCGCCCCCGAGTTCGAGGGCGACATCTATGACGTGCTTCAGCCGGAGCACGTGGTGAATGCGCGCGCCGTGTACGGCGGCACGGCGTTCCCGCAGGTGCGCGAGGCGATCGCGCGGGCGGAAGCGTCGCTGGCGGCCACGCAGGCGTGGACGGCGGAGTATGCGCGGTTGTCGGGTTTGGCGAAAGAGTAGATTCGGGAGTGGTGGTATTGGCGGGCCTCGTTGCGGCGGGGTCTTTTTTCTTGACTGAAATGTTTACTCGAGTTAATATAATTACAACAGTATATAAATTTCGGAGGATGGTGGTGGAGAATGCACTCGTATGGGGAACGCCGCAGCAGCAGAGCTCGAATGGAAAACGAGTTCTACAAGCATGCCTTGGTTTTCGGCATGGTCAACACGGGCCTCGCTGTTTATAACGTAGTGACGACGCCAGGAGACATCTGGTTCGTGTATCCGCTGTTCGGGTGGGGGATCGGATTGGTGTCTCATGGGGCGAAGGTCATCTTCGCGCCGAAGGATGTCCGATGAACGCCGGGACATCGATGCCGTTGCCGTTGCCGTTGCGGGAGATCAAGAAGGCCCGCGCGAAAATCGCATTGTACGAGGCGAGCCTCGATCTGATCGGGAGCGCGTCGTTCCGGGCGGTAAAGCTGGAGGACATCTGCGCGAAGGCGGAAGTGTCGAAGGTGACGTTCTTTAAGTTTTTCCCGCAGAAGGAAGACGTGTTGGTGTACTTTATGTGCGTCTGGCTGCTGGAACGGCGGCTGGAGATCGAGGAAGCCGGGCTGACCGGCGAAGGGGCGATCCGGCATGTGGTCGGCCGCGTGGCCGACGGGGCGCGGACGCGTCCGGGGTTGATGCTTAGTCTCATCGGCTTCCTCGCGGAGTCGCAGATGCATCCATGCATGCCGGTGTTGTCCGATGCGGAGCTTCATCTGCTGTTCCCGGGACGGGAGGAGCGGGCGAGGTCGATGTCCGTCAACCTGTTCGCCTTGTTCCATCAATGGATCGAAGAGGCGAAAGCGGCGGGCGAGTGCGTTCGCGCCGAGCCGACTCCGGTACTGACGCAATGGATGATTACCGTATTTTACGGCGCATATCTCACGGCGCATATGTGCCGGCAGGACATTATGGAGACGTACGACCTTCATTTGTCGACGATATTTCGGACGAAGGAGTGAGGTTCGGCTATGGCGGAAGTGCAAGCGGGAAGATATACCGCGGCGCATGAGGGCGGGTTGGTCGTCTTCGTGATCGGCATGCGGATCAACAGCTGGTGGGCGGTGCATCGGTGGCTGCCGGTCGCGTTGGCGATGGGGCCGATGATCGCGGAGCTGTATCGGAACAAGGAACTGGGCTTCTTGGATATGCAGTCCGGAATTACGACTAGAGGGCCGGTGCTGATTCAGTACTGGCGTTCTTACGAGCATCTGGAGCGCTACGCGCGGCACGGAGCGAAGCATCTGAAAGCGTGGAAGGACTTCAATCGGAAGGCGGCGTCGTCTAAGCACGTAGGCATCTACCACGAGACGTATCTCGTGGACGAAGGAAAGCACGAATCCGTATACGTCAATATGCCGAAACACGGCCTCGGGCGCGCCTCCGGCATCGTTCCGGCGACGGGCCGTCGCGAAACCGCGCGCCGCCGCCTCGGCGGGGAGAACGAGCCTGCCGTTGCGGAGTGAGCCGGGGCGAGTTACAATAAAGGCAGAAGCAGAAGCAGAAGCAGAAGCAGAAGCAGAAGCAGAAGCAGAAGCAGAAGCAGAAGCAGAAGCAGAAGCAGAAGCAGAAGCAGAAGCAGAAGCAGAAGCAGAAGCAGAAGCAGAAGCACGTTATCAGCGTGAAGCACACGCCGTTCGACCCTATGGGGCGGGCGGCGTTTTTTCATGTATAAAGGGGGATGTGGGATGGGGGATAGGTTCGATCAAGAGCTAGAGGTTTACTTGGAACAGCAGGTCAAGGATAGCGCCGGGGAGCGGCGCCGCAGGCTGACGGAGACGAAGAGACATGCGGAAGAGTTGTTTTTGCGTAACGTCTGGTGGCCGATGTTCGGCAATTTCGACCGGCTGCATGCGGAGTGGGAGGTGCCGGATTTTCGCCAAGGGTTTCGGTATTTGGATTTCGCCTACATGCTGCCTCCGCTGCGCATCGCGATCGAGATCGAGGGGTTCGGTCCCCATGCCAAGCATGCCGACAGGCGGAAGTTCGAGGACGATCACGTGCGGGCGGCGTACTTGCAAGCGGAAGGTTGGAAGGTGATGCGGTTCAGTTACGACACGGTAAACGAACGTCCCCAGCTATGCCGGCAAATCTTAACGCTGCTGATCGGGAAGTGGAGCGATATCGGGAAAGAGGATCGCCTCGCGCTGACGGAGCGGGAGAAGGCTGTCATTCGCCTGGCGGTCGGGCGACAGCATCCGATCACGCCGGGCGAGGTGAGCGAGAGCCTCGACATCTGCGTACATACGGCTCGTCGAAGGCTGCGGGAGCTGACGGCGAAAGGCGTGTTTCGCGTGGCAAGCGGGTCGTCCCGGGCCAGAGCGTATGCGTTGCGTTCCGAACATGAGCGGCTGTTCCGCGGCATGGAGAAATAGGGAACAGCGATGTTCCCTATTTCCGCCGAAGCGGGGAAATGTGGGCGAATAGGGAACAGCAAAGTTCCCTATTTCCCCCAACAAGCGACGAAACCGGCCATTTGGCGATAAATAGGGAAAATCTATGTTCCCTATTTGGCCATTTATGGGGTTTTGAGCAAAAATAGGGGACATTCGTGTTCCCTATCCGAACCGGAGCCCTAAATCTCCTCCCCGGGCTCGTCGAACACCGGGGCGAACACGCCGTCCTCGACGATATGCTCGCTCTTGGCATCGTGCTTGCGGTCGTCCGAGGAAGTCCCGCCCGCGTTGGAGGCGTACAAGGACGGCTGCGCTTTATAGGTATCCTTCGAGATGCGCTCCTTGTCGACGATCTTGCCGTTCACCTTCTTATATCGGTACGTCTCAACGACGTAACCCGGCTTGCCGCGCTGCAGCAGCTTGACGGAGCCCTTGGGCAGCGATGCGTTCTTTACGTATTTCGTCGGCGGATCGATCTCCTGCAGCGTCACCGACTTAATTTCGTACGTGACGCCGGCGTCCAAGGAGCCGAACAGCTTCACCGTCAATCGACCGCCCTCCGAGCTCGTGCGGATGAGGATATATTTGTCGGTCGAGTTGCGAAACTTGAAGTTGATGTACCCGCTGGCGAACGTAGCGTCCTGCCCGAGCGGCGCGTAGCTGACCGGCAGCGAATGGTTGCGCCGCTCGACGATCTCGAGACCGGCGCGAAGCACGGCGTTATAGAGCGTCGTCGACACCTGGCAGATGCCGCCGCCGATGCCGGGCACCATCTTCCCGTTCAGAATGACGGGCGCCTCCCGAAAGCCGAACTTCTCTTCGGTTTCTTTAATGATCTTCGCGTAATCGAAAACGTCGCCCGGCGCCATAAGCCGGTCGTGGACGACGGCGGCCGTCTTGGACACGTTGTATTTGCGCCCGGCCTTCGACGTCGCGAACGAGGTCGTGTACGACGCGATGACGCGTTCGATGCCCTGCGCCTTCAGCGACGCGACGGTCACCTTCGGCTGCAGCTGAACAATAGGCATCGCGAATCCCAGCGGCTCCGCGGACAGCAGCCGCCCGTCCGGCTTCAACGCCTCGGGGAACGGCATCAGGCCGCCTGAACCCGGCGAAGCCGCTTCCCCCCCGGGCGTCCCGCCGCCCAACGCCGCCAGCGCCGTCGCCGGAAGCTTCGCTTCGTCGATTCGCGGCGCCGTCACTTCCGGCGTGTAGACGATCCGATCGCCCGCCACGATCGTTCGCTTCGCGTCGACCGGCTGCGCCGCGTACAGCTCCGGCCAGCGCTTCTTCGCGGCCGCCGCCAGCGCGGCCTCCTCAAACCCGAGCTCCAGCGTCAGCTCCCGCCCGCGCCACTGCCACCGCAGCATCACCCGCTCCCAGAACGGCCCCTCGAACAGCCGCTCCGTCTCGGCCGCGATCGCCGCCGCGTTCGTGCGCAGCCCAAGCTCTCCGAGCTTGACCGACCGCGTAACCGCGCCGCCGCCTTTCGGCAGCTTGGCCGTCATCGAGACGTCCTTGCCCGCGATCGCCGCGACCCGCTCTTCCAGGCCGGCGCGGAACGCCTCTCCCTCCCATCCTCCGACGCTCCATCCGGATAAGGTCATGCCCGACGGCAGCGTTCGCTGCATTCCGTATAACGCGGTTCCCGCGGTCAGCGCGAGGCCGATGCCGACGCCGACGATCATCGTGCGGAGGACCCATGGTTTCATATATGGCACACCTCGTACAAGTATATTGAATTATACCTACATGTATATGAGGGGCGCCGGGGATTTCTTCCTGCGAATTTCCAAGAAGATTCACCCTTTTTCGCAGGATGCGAGTGATATAATGTTACATAATGTTGAAATGCCAATTTCCCTAGAGGAATTTCCCTATTCTTGTCGAAATACTTAACCTATGCGCATACAGGAGTGATCCTTCTTGATCGAGATGCAGGATATCTATAAGACGTATCCGGACGGCGGGCAGGCGCTTCGTGGCGTGTCCGTTCGCGTCGAACGGAATGAATTCGTATATATCGTCGGGCCTTCGGGCGCCGGCAAATCTACGTTTATGAAATTGATCTACCGCGAAGAGCGGCCGACGAAGGGCACGATCTTCGTGAACGGATTTAACTTGGAGAAGTTAAAACAGCGCAAAATCCCGTTCGTACGGCGCAATATCGGCGTCATTTTCCAGGACTTCAAACTGTTGCCCAAGATGACCGCTTATGAAAACATCGCCTTCGCGATGGAGGTCATCGAAGCGCCGTCCCGCGTCATTAAGAAGCGGACGCAAGAGGTGCTCGAGCTCGTCAGACTGAAGGATAAGGGCAACGCGTATCCGAATCAGCTGTCGGGCGGCGAGCAGCAGCGCGTGGCGATCGCGCGCGCGATCGTGAACAACCCGACCGTCATCGTGGCGGACGAGCCGACCGGCAACCTCGACCCCGAGACGTCGTGGGGCATCATGAAGCTGCTCGAGGAGATTAACTTCCGCGGCGCGACGATCATCATGGCAACGCACAACAAGGACATCGTCAACACGATGCGCAAGCGCGTCATCGCGATCGAGAACGGACTCATCGCGCGCGACGAGCAAAGAGGGGAGTACGGTTATGAGGATTAGCACCATCCGCCGCCACTTCCGCGAAGGCTTCCGAAGCATCTGGCGCAACGGGTGGATGTCGTTCGCGTCCATCAGCGCCATTGCCATATCACTTTTCATACTAGGCGTGTTTATGGTTCTCGCCATGAACATCAACAAGCTTACGGAGGATATCGAAAACGAAGTCGAAATCCGCGTCTACCTCGATGTCAGCGTCGACCGCGGCCGGGTGCCGGAGATCCAGAACGCGATCGGCAAAATCGAAGGCGTAAAGCGGATCGAGTTCGTCTCCAAGGAGGACGGGCTGGAGTTCCTGAAGGAACGCCTCGGCGAAGAAGGCCGAGAGCTGCTCGAAGGCCAGGAGGGCGACAACAATCCGCTGCCCGATTCGTTTACGGTAGAGGTGTACGAGCCCCGGACGATCGATCTCGTGGCGCAGCGCATCCTGGCGCTGAACGCGGGCAAGGATCCGGCGCCGATCTGGGAGCTGAACTACGGAGCCGACACGGTCCGGACGTTGTTCCAAGTGACCGACATCGTGCGCAACGTCGGCTTGGTGCTCGTCGCAGGTCTCGCGCTTATGTCGATGTTCCTCATCTCCAATACCATTAAGATCACGATCGTCGCTCGCCGCCGCGAGATCGCCATCATGAAGCTCGTCGGCGCGACGAACGGGTTCATTCGCTGGCCGTTTTTCATCGAAGGCGCGCTGCTCGGCGTGGTCGGATCGGTCATCCCGGCGGTCATCATTTTCGTCGGTTACGGCCAGCTCGTCGCTTCCACGGAGATGGAGCTCGGCTTGCTCCAGATCGCGCTTCTGCCGCTCGGCGAAGTGGCGCAAGTGACGTTCGGCTTATTAATCGGATTAGGCTTTGTGATCGGCGTGTGGGGAAGCACGCTGTCGGTACGTAAATTCTTGAAAGTGTAACGCACGAGGGAGGAAGTCGATGTTGAAACGGTTCCTGTTACCGACGATGTTGGCCGTCAGCTTGGCGGTCGCCTCGGTCGGCGCGTATCCGCAGGTCGGCGTGGCAGCAAGCTCCGAACTAGATAAAGTAAACGCCCAGTTGAAGAAGCTGAAAGAGCAGATGAAGTCGGCGGAAGCGTCGCAGAAGCAGGCGGAGAAGGAGATCGAACGCATCCGCGGGTTCCAAGAAGCCGGGAAGTCGGAGCTCGCCCGCCTGGAGAACGAGATCGCCGTCACGAGCAAGAAGATCGAATCGATCAACGAGCAGATGTACGAGGTCGAAGAAAGCCTGAATATGACGGTCGAAGAGCTCGTCAAAGCCGAGGAGCGCGTCGTGACGCGCGACGGGCTGCTGAAGTCGAGGCTTCGTCTGCTGTACATGAACGGCGTCGTAAGCTATCTGGACGTGTTGCTGAGCTCCACGAGCTTCGTAGACTTCCTGGACCGGATCGATGCCCTTCAGTCGATCGTGTCGCAAGATAAGGAAATTCTCGAGCTGAACATCCAGGACAAGCAAACCGTCGAGCGGAAGAAGGCCGAAGTCGAAAACCAGCTGGAATACGTAGAGCAGCTTTTCGCGGAGACGGAGTCCCTTAAGGCCGAACTGCTGGCGAAGAAGGAAAAGAAAGAAGTCGCCATCGCGTCCTTGCAGGAAGAAGAACACGAGCTTCTCGAGATGACCGAAGATCAAGAGAAGGAATTGATGGCGTACGCGGACGAGCAAGCCAAGCTCGTGAAGAAGCAGAAGGAACTGCAAAGCGCACAAAAGAAAGCCCAGCAAAAGAAAGTCGTAAAATATACGGGCGGTCAGCTGACATGGCCGGTACCGGACAGCCAGCGGGTCACGTCCCCGTTCGCGACGCGGATTCATCCGATCACGGGCAAGAAGCATACGCACACCGGCATGGATATCGGCGCGCCGGGCGGCACGACGATCGTCGCGGCCGCGTCGGGCGAGGTCGTGCTCGCGCAATGGTACGGCGGCTACGGCAACTGCATCATCATCGAGCACAAAGACGGGTTCCGTACGTTGTACGGCCATATCCGCAACGGCGGCATCAAGGTGAAAGTCGGGGACACGGTCGACGCCGGCCAGAAGATCGCGGAAGTCGGTTCCACGGGCAGCTCGACGGGTAACCACCTTCACTTCGGCGTCTACGTGGACAACGTCGCCGTCGATCCGGATCCGTATTTGAGATAATCCTTTTCGTTGCACTCATAAATTCGTAAATAACAGGTACAGGCCCTGCATATACTATTTGGAGTATATGGGCGGCGGCAAATCGCATGCGTCCGTTAGAAAAAGGTGGTGTGAACGCATGATGTTCAAAGGCCGTACGGTGCTTGCGTTCGTGCTGCTGGCGGTATTCGCCAGCAGCATTGTTACGCTTACGGTCGCGGGACCGTTGGATCACAGGGTCGTCGCCAGCTTGTCGCAGGCGATTACGGTGTCCGAGGAGGGCAGTCCGGAGGAGCGGGAAGGCGGCCTCAGCGAAGATGAGTTGTCGAAGCTGTCGGCCGTGTATAAGCTGCTCGAGCAGCGGTACGTCGAGGCGGTCGACCGCGACGCGCTGACGGAGGGCGCCTTGGACGGCTTGGTACAGGCGCTGGAGGATCCTTACTCGGAGTATTTGAACGCCGAGGAGGTTGCTTCCTTTTCCGAGCACATCAATTCCACGTTCACAGGCATCGGCGCCGAGGTGGCGCTGCAGGACGGGAAGATCGTCGTCGTGTCGCCGATTAAGAATTCTCCCGCGGAGCGCGCGGGGCTGATGGCGGGAGACGTCATCCTGTCCGTGAACGGCGAGTCGCTGCAGGGGCTGGACCTGACGAAGGCGGTCGAGAAAATTCGCGGTCCGAAGGGCACGCAGGCGAAGCTGCAGATTCAGCGGAAAGATTCCGCGTCGGTCATGGACATCATCGTCGTCCGAGACGATATCAGTCTGGAGACGGTGGAAGGCTCCATGCTGGAAGACGGCATCGGGCTGATCGGCATCCGCCAGTTCGCGGTGAACACGGGCGAGCGGTTCGCGGAGGAGCTGAAGAAGCTCGAGGACCAAGGGATGAAGGGTCTCGTCATCGACGTGCGCAACAATCCGGGCGGCGTCGTGCAAGCGGTGCAGTCGATCGCCGAAGCGTTCGTGCCGGAAGGCAAGACGATCATGCATCTCGAATACCGCGACGGGAAGCGCGAGAAGACGACGTCGAAGGGCAAAGGGAAGAACTACCCGATCGTCGTTCTGATCAACGAAGGCTCCGCGAGCGCGTCGGAAATTCTCGGCGCCGCCATTCAGGAGTCCGCGGGCGGCAAGCTCGTCGGGCAGACGACGTTCGGCAAGGGTCTGGTGCAGAGCACCGTGAAGCTGAACGACGGCAGCGGCGTGAAGCTGACGATCGCGAAGTGGCTGACGCCGGACGGCGACACGATTCACGAGACGGGCATCAAACCGGACATCGTCGTCGAGCAGCCGAAGCTGTTCGAGGCGGTCGCCATTCCGAAGGATAAGGAATTGACGTTCGATATGGCCGGCGACGAAGTGAAGAACGTGCAGTTGATTTTGGACGGACTCGGCTTCTCGCCGGGGCGGACCGACGGTTACTTCAGCGAGTCGACGAAGGCGGCGGTGGTCGCGTTCCAGAAGGACAACGACCTTCCGGAAAATGGAACCGTCGACGAAGCGACGGCGCTGAAGCTGGAAGAGCGGGTTATCCAGCGGTACTTGGACCCGGCGAACGACGAGCAGATGCATGCGGCGTTGGTACAAATCCAGAAGATGTTAAAGAAGTAGGCAGGAGAACCGGGCGAAATTGTCGAAAAGGAATGGGAAGGTCGAAGTCGGCCTTCCTTTTTTCTATTTTCATAAGCCTGATCAAGTAGGAGACACGAATCCATGGATGTGTTGAATGAATGGCTGCGGGCGTTCGGAACACTGTGGACGTCGCCGTTTTATTATTTGGCGCTGCTTTTTGTCGCATTGCACGCGAGGAAGCAGACCGTTATCGAGAGAAAACTGTTCTCCGTGAAGCTGCACTCTTGGTGGAGCGAGTGGTGGAGGATGCTGATATGGGGCGCGGCGGTCGGCGCAAGCGTGTCCGTCGTCTTCCTATTCCTGGGCGCTAAGCTCTCCGTCCCCGCCTTGCTCCTGTTGTGGGTGCTGGCGGTGCTGCTGTCCTTCGCGCGGGTGAGGTACTTCTGCTTCGCTTATGCCGCCGGAGTGCTCGGCTTGCTGCAGGCGGCCGTAGGCGGGATCGACGCCGCGACGCTGCCTCCGACCGCCGCCACGCTCGTATTCGAGGTGCAATCGGTGCATCTGCCGTCCGTGCTGACGCTCGTCGGCGTGCTCCATCTGGCCGAAGCGGCGCTCGTGTACAAGATGGCCGGCCGCCTGGCGACGCCGCTCTTCTTCGAGGGCAAGCGCGGCAAGACGGTCGGCGGCTATCAGCTGCAAGGCTTCTGGCCGGTGCCGCTGCTGCTGCTGACGCCGATGGCCGCGGGCGCAGGCATCGAAGGCGCGCTGCCTTGGCCGACGGTGTTCGGGGGCGACTTGGGTTCGGCCGGTTGGGGGGCGCTCGCCTTCCCGGTGTTGGTAGGATTCCACTCGCTCTCGCTTACGCGCCTGCCGCAGAGCAAAGCGCGCATGAGCGCCTTCCGGCTCGGGGCATACGGTCTTGCGGTAACGGCGCTCGGCATTGTCGTGTACTTCGTACCGACGTGGTGGGCGGCGGTGGCCGCGGCGCTTCTATGCTTCGGGCTGCACGAGCTGATCGTCGCGCTCGATCGACGGGGCGAGGCGCTCGCCAGTCCGTATTTCGTGCATGACGCGCGCGGGCTGAAGGTGCTGGCGGTCGTCCCGGGCTCGCCGGCGGCGGAGCTCGGCATCGAGCCGGGCCATGTGCTTCGCAAAGTGAACGGCATCCCGGTTCACGATCGAGCCGAGCTGCATGCGGCCATGCGGATGAACGCGGCGTTCATGAAGCTCGAGGTGCTGAATCATGCCGGAGAGAGCCGATTCATGCAGCGCGCGGTGTATGCCAACGAGCATCACCAGCTCGGGATCGTCTTGTGCCCGGACGAGCATGCGTTGTACGTCGTCGAATTCGAGGAAGGCGGGCTGTTTTCCTTCTTGAAGTCGCGCCGCTCGTCTTCCGGCGGGATGGCCGGGAACGGTGGGGGAGGCGAGCGATTGGCGCTGCCTGCGCCGTCGTCGCCGTCGTCGGAGACGACGCTGCGGATGTAAGTCCAGCACATTAGGAGCCCTCGCGGGCTCCTTTTTTACGTTCGGCCGATCGAAGAGAAGCTTCGATGAGCAGGTTCCGTACCGATCATTTTTTGACTCGTATCTCGGTTCGGCGTAAAGAAATGAACGGTTTAGATGCCGGAAAGCCCGCTACCCGGCGTTTTCAGCCTCGTCCGCGACTGTCAAATATTCAACCTTTCGGATCAGCGGCGGGTCGCGGTAAAGTACAACTGCAGCACGAACGAACGGAAGCGAGGGGGAGGAGACAATCGCAAAACCATACGCACCGAACTTAGGGAAGCGCATGATTCGATATCGATGGATGTATCTGTTAGCCGTTCCCGGGCTTCTGTACTTTTTGATATTCCAGTATGCGCCGATGTGGGGGATCCTGCTGGCGTTTCAGGACTACAATCCCTATAGAGGATTCTGGGGAAGCGAATGGGTCGGGTTTGAAAACTTCAGGACATTTTTTAGTTACGGTGATTTTTGGCCGCTGCTTCGGAACACATTAACCATTAGCGTGCTGAACCTGCTGTTGTCGTTTCCCGCACCTATTATTTTGGCGCTCATGATTAACGAGGTACGCACCGAAGCCTTCAAGAGAATTACGCAGACGGTTGTGTACTTGCCTCACTTCTTGTCGTGGGTCATCGTAGTCAGCTTTACCTTTTTATTTTTCTCCTTGGATATCGGCTTCGTGAATAAAGCGTTGGCGAGCGTCGGACTGGAGAAAATTCCGTTCTTATCGGACACGTTGTACTTCTACGGCCTGCTGGTAGGGCAGACGATCTGGAAGGAAGTCGGTTGGGGAACGATCATCTTCCTGGCCGCGATTGCAGGCGTCGATCCCCAGTTATATGAAGCGGCTACGGTAGACGGCGCCGGCAGACTGCGCAAAATCTGGCATGTGACGCTCCCTGCGATTCGTTCGACGATCGTTATTCTATTGATCCTGAGAACAGGCGATATTCTGAATGTAGGCTTCGAACAAATCTTGCTGATGCTGAACCCGATGGTGCAAAGCATCGGAGACGTCTTCGATACCTATGTGTATCGGCAGGGGATTCTCAGCGGGAATTTCAGCTATAGTATCGCAGTCGGTCTGTTCAAGTCGGTTGCGGGCTTGATCCTTGTAGCGGGAGCGAATTTCCTCTCCAAGAAGTTCGGGGAAGAAGGATTGTATTGATAAGGAGGAGGGCGATGAAACAAGGGAGATTGCAATACGGAGACATCATCAATTACATCGCTTTAACCTTGATTTCGTTATCCATGCTGTTTCCGTTTCTATACGTATTTTCTGTATCGCTGACGGATCCGGCCACCTATGTCCAAGGCGAATTTATCCTGCTTCCTAAAGAGTTTTCATTAGACTCTTATAAGTTCGTGCTCGGCACCGGTCAGCTATGGAATTCCGTCAAAGCCACGCTGTTTATTACCGTCGTCGGAACGGTGCTTAACTTGTTCGTCACGATGACCTTCGCATACGTGCTGACCAAGAATGACATGCCTGGCTGGAAGCTATTCACCTACATGGTGCTGTTCATGATGTTCTTTCATGCCGGCATGGTGCCGGGATACCTGCTGGTACGCGAGCTGGGTCTTATGAACTCGCTGTGGGCGTTAATTTTACCGGGTCTCACCAACCCATGGTCGCTGTTTGTCGTCCGGTCCTTCTACCGGAGCATCCCAAGCAGCTTGGAAGAAGCGGCTTATATCGACGGGGCGAATGACCTTACCATTTTCCAAAAAGTGATCTTGCCCTTGTCCAAGCCCGTGATCGCGGCGTTCTCCTTGTTCTTCGCTGTCGGGCTGTGGAACACCTATCTGTCGGGGATATTCTATATCCAAGATCCGAAGAAATGGCCGCTGCAGGTATTCCTCTCACAGATGATTATTGAATCGAACACGGACCTCGGGTCCTCGGCCAACTTCGATGATGTGCGGCAGGTGCAGCCCCCGTCGGAGACGATCAAGATGGCTTCGCTGGTGCTGGTGATGATTCCGATTCTGCTCGTGTATCCGTTCCTGCAGAAGCATTTCGCCAAAGGGGTATTGTTGGGGTCGGTGAAGGGGTAATCCCGGATCCGCCCCGGAAAATAAAAATAAGCCATTATAAGGGGGAAGAACGAATGAGCACGAAAAAAGTATCCGCAATCTTATTAGCTTCCACGCTTGTTCTTGTCACCGCTTGCAGCAGCAATGGGGGCACGCAATCGACAGCGCCGGCCGAAACACCGGCTGCCGAGACGCCGGCGCCGGAGAAGAAAGGGCCTACGTCCATCACCATGCTGACTGGAGTATGGGGCCAGCCTCCGGTGGATATCGAGAAGAGCGCCATCTTCAACAAGCTGGAAGAACTCACAAATACGGATTTGAACATTACGGTCGTTCCCGTGTCCAATTACGATCAAAACCTGAACCTGGTGATGGCGGCGAACGAGCTTCCGGAATTAGTCCATGCGTTCAATAGTAAGGCGCCGACGTTGGTGAAAGCGATTAATCAAGGGGCCTTCTACGATTTGAGCGAGTTCGATCTGTCGCAATACCCGAATCTGCAGCAGATTCCGGAGTTGATTTGGAATAACTCGAAGATTAACGGGAAAGTCTATGGCGTTCCGAGTCCTGTAGGATTGAACGCACAGGACTTCATGATTCGGAAGGACTGGATGGAGAAGCTGAATCTGAAAGAGCCGACGACGCTGGATGAGCTGAAAGAATTGCTGATTGCGTTCCGCGAAGGCGATCCGGACGGCAACGGCCAGAAGGACACGTTCGGTTTGGTCGGAAGGGGATACGGCCTGCTCGGCGCCTTCGGCGTTCAAGAGCCGCAGATCGAAGGGGATATGATGCTCTTGGAGTGGATGACTCCGGGGTATCGAGATTACCTGGTTTACTTGAATGAATTGTATGCGAAAGACGTCATGCCGAAAGAATATTTCTTGATGAAGGGCAGCGACACCAAGGATATGCTGACCAACGGCATCGCCGGTGCGCAGAGCGCGGGGCTGCACAACGCGGGCGAATTGACGGTAGAGGTTCAGAAGAAGGATCCGAATGCCAGCTTTATGCCTTTGAACCCGATACAAGGCCCGAATGGGTACACCGGAAAGACGCAATTAGGTTACTATGGCATGTGGTTGATTCCGACCAGCGTGGATAAAGCGAAGGTTCCCGACATCTTGGCTTACTTGGATCAAACGGCAACGGATGAAGTTAACAATCTGATGAACTTCGGCATTCAGGGCGTCCACTACGACAGCTTAGAAGGTCAGAAGGCGACAGCGTCGGATGCGCAGATCAAGCTGAAGGATGAAGAAGCGGGGCAAGGCACGATCGTGTTCGTAAATAAATATCGTCCGTACAACGACGTAACGAAGAACGGGTTTGCGGCCGAGCTGGAGGAACAGTTGATCGAAAGCATCGATAATCACATTGAGCTGTCTACTGCAAATCCGTTCGAGATTCTCATCTCCGATACGTTCTCGAGCCGTTACAACGACGTCTTCAAAGATTTGGACGCCACGATCATTAAAGTGACGACCGGGGCAATCAGCTTGGAGGAGTGGGATACATTCGTCGAGCAGATGAAGGCGAATCCGACCGTTCAACAAATGATGAAGGAATTTAAAGCGCAGTACGACTTGGCGAACCCGCAATAAGGCAGAAGAAAGACCGCGCCCAGCGGACGGGAGGGAGCCCTCGAGGACCATCGAGGCTTCCTCTTTCGCGCGTGTTCCGGAGGGGTGGAGGGGAGAACCGCTTCGAAATGCATTTTCGCGGCGTAAAGGATATCCTTAGTAAAGAATGAAACTACGCGCGGATAAGGTGAGAGTTATGCTTCGGAAGCTTCGACAACGATTGGAGACGCGAATCTCAAGACGGTATTTTTATAAATTAATTGGGCTGGGATTGGTATCCGTCGTCGTTCCGATCATGCTCATCTCCTTCTTCAGCTATCGGATTACCGTGAGCAATATGGAGGGGCAAAACGATCAGGCCCGGTTCGATATGTTGGGACAACTGCAATCCCGTGTCGACGAGCGGCTGGAGACCGCCCGGAATGCGTTGTATGCGCTAGTGTTCGATTCGGATATTACCCAGGCTGCGAATATGAATGGCGCGGCGATAGGTCCCCAACTGTTGATCGACGTCCAGGGGAAGCTGTCGACGCTGACTCAATCGATCCAAGACAGCTACGGTGTGTCTCTATACTTCGTAGACAGCGAAACGACGCTCTTCAACGATCGATACATTAAAAAATCGGATGCATCATGGGTGTCGGATTTTCCGAAGCATGGGCCGGTCGGGGAGTGGATGTATCAAACGGGAAGCGGCTTTCAGGTCGTTACGCACACAGTCGCCTTACCCGCCATGTCGGAAAGCCCGAAGGCGTATTTATCGATTCATCTTCATCAGAGGGCATTCGCCGGCATCTTGCGGGATATCGACTTTATCGAATCGGCAGACGTATATTTCTTAGACGTTACGTTCAAGCCGATCCTCGCTAGGACGCAAGGGGAAGTCGAAGGCGCCCAGACCGAGGCCGGTCTTGATTGGATCCGGGGCAACCCCCGTGTTTACGATATTCGTAACGATGCGAAAGCGGATTTATCTACCCAATACGTGCAGTCCGAACGCACAGGATGGTATACGGCGTTGATGGTTCCTTTAAGCAGCCAGTCCGCCTTTACCGCGGATATTGTCGGGATCACCGTCTTAGTCAGCCTCCTAGCCATCGGGGCCGGCGCGGTGTTGATCTATTTTAACTCGAAGCGTCTATATGCTCCGATTCGTCAATGGCTGCAAGATGAAAACTATACCCCTGAGGACCAGAAGAAGGACGAATGGGCGTGGCTCCGCTCCCGATGGAACAACCTGAAGGAAGATTTGCAGAGGAGCGCGCCGGAGTTAAGGGAAGCCTTCCTGATCTCGTTGCTTGGGGGGTATTATGCTCACGCCAAAGAAGAGGCGGAGGCGCTCATGAAGCGGCATCATCTACCCCATGACCATAAGTGCGTCGCGCTCGTCGTCGATCCCGGCGATTTCTCGAAATATCGGAGCTTCGAAGCGAAAGACGAAGCGTTGGTCCACATGGCCATCGCGAACATCTTCGAGGAGTTGATCTCCCACAGTTATTTGGAAGGGGACTCGTTCCATAGGCCGGAGGCGTACCAATCCGTACTCCTGGTGTACTTCCCTCGGGATATGAAGGACGAGCAAGCGCGCCAGATGGCGAAGCAGCTTGCGCAGTCGTTGATTCAGTCGATCGAAACGTATCTTAAATTTCCGATTACTCTTGGGTTGGGCGGCATTCGGCCGGTCATGCATGAGCTGCGCGAATCGTATTTGGAAGCGAAGGAAGCGCTGCAATACCGGATTATTCGCGAGGACGAACCGATCTTGGACTTCCATGAGGTCAAGCAAGACAGCGGCCGATTCGATTACCCGTTCGATATCAGCGAGCAGATCGTAAAGGATCTCCGCAGCGGAAACCGGGAAGAAGTGGAACGCGGATTTAACGTATTCGTCGATCTCATTCGCGCCTGCAACTATTCGGACGCGGTATATCGGAAAATTCTATTAATGCTTTACAGTGCTACAATTCAAGGATTTTATCAATATTCTAAGGAAGCGATGTCCGACTTAATCAACCAGAACGGGCATGAGATCATTCTGTCGGCCCAATTTCTTACCGAGATCGAGCAGTGGTTCCGGGACACCTGGTTTGCCTATTGCTTCGCAATCATCGATCACGAGAATGAAAGCAAAGGAAAGCAAGTGATTGATGCTGTTAAAAGCTATATATCGAGGACGCTGAATCAAGACCATTCCTTACAGCTGGTAGCGGAACAAGTCAACCTGAACCCGTCGTATCTCAGCCGCTTATTCCGCAAGGAGACCGGGCAAAATTTCGTGCAATACGTCGCGCAAATCAAGGTTGAAGAGGCGAAAAAACAGTTGGAGCAAACGGATGAGCCGATTTATCGCATTGCGGAACACGTCGGATACACGGAGCAGACCTTCCGCAGGGTGTTTAAGAACCTAACGAAGATGTCGCCGAACGAATATCGCACGAGCATCAGGAAATAATTCAAGACCGGCAGATAGGGTGTGGGAAAAGGGATGAGCATGGACATTTCGTTGCGAACGATGGAATGGAGGCTGAAGGGGTTTTGGCCTTGGGTGCCGATGCTGCGAAATAGTATGGAAACCGGTATGGAGCTGTTGGGAGTAACGGATTGGATCCCGGCTACGGTTCCAGGAGGCGTTCATTACGATCTCTTCCGGGCGGGCTTGATCGACAATCCGTATATCGATCGAAACAGCCTGCACTCCGAATGGGTGGAGAATCGATGGTGGGTATATAAAACCGAATTTCCGAAACCGGCATGTACCGGGGAAAAGGTAGAACTCGTATGCAAGGGCCTCGACTATGAAGCGTTCGTCTATATGAACGGGATTAGGCTCGGAGAGCATAGAGGGATGTATCATCCGGCCGTGTTCGACGTGACGGAGATTCTAACATCCAGGGACACCGTCGAGCTGATCATCGTGCTTGCGCATGCCCCCGACGAGATGGGGCAAATCGGCAAGACATCGATGACGTTCACGCAGAAGAGCCGGTTCAATTACAAGTGGGACTTCTCCACGCGGCTCGTCAATTTGGGGCTATGGGATGACGTCGTGCTGCGGGTTCACTCCTCGCACAGCATCGGTCCCGCTTATATCCGTACCGATGTGGAAGACGGGGAGGGCATCGTCTCGGTCTCGGCAAGCGTCGAGTCGAAGTCGGGGGGGCCGAATCGACCGGCCGCATGTACGGTGACGTTGACCACTCCACAGGGAGAGTTGATCGGACGGGAGACGGCGGCGGTGTCCGACGCTGTGGAGGTTCGTTTCCGGGTACCGTCCCCGGAGCTGTGGTATCCCAACGGCTTTGGCGATCAGCCCCTGTACGAGGTTCGCTTGACGTTGACGGACGGTGCCGCGACGTTGGACGAGAAGTCGTACAAGGTTGGGATTCGCAGCCTCCGGTATGAAAAGAACGAAGGCAGTCCGGAGGATGCGCTGCCTTACACCTTCGTCGTGAACGGAAAGAAGGTCTACATTAAAGGCGTAAATCTGACGCCTCTTGATCACCTGTACGGGAATATCGGTCTGAAGCGATACGACTGGATCGTTCGTTTGGCGAAGTTCGCGAACGTCAATATGATTCGCATCTGGGGCGGCGGCATCATCGAGAAGCCGGAGTTTTACGAACTATGCGACCGGTATGGAATCATGGTTTGGCAGGAGTTTATCCAGTCGAGCTCCGGCGTCGATAATATCCCTTCCAAGAGACCCGAGTTCCTCGAGCTGCTGGAGCGAACCGCCGTCGCGGCGCTGTGTGACCGCCGGAATTATACGTCCCTAACCGTTTGGAGCGGCGGCAACGAGCTGATGAGCGATGTCAGGGTCCCTTCGACCGCAGAGGACGAAAATTTGGCGATGCTGGGGCGCCTGGTCGAGACGCACGATCCGCAGCGGCTGTTCCTGCCGACATCGGCCTCGGGCCCGGTGGAGCATATCACCCGCAAGAAAGGCGTCAGCCATGACGTTCACGGGTGGTGGAAATACGAGGGCAATCCAAACCATTACGAGCTCTATGGGGAAGCCGACAATCTGTTTCACAGCGAGTTCGGCGTCGACGGGGCCAGCGCGACAAAGAGCTTGCGCAAGTTTCTAAGCAAGGAGCATCTGGCGCCGACCTCCATGGAGGACAGCTTGACTTGGCGCCATCGCGGCGAGTGGTGGGACACGTATGCCCGAAATCTGCGCATGTTCGGCTCCGTTTCTGATTTAGACACCTTCGTGGAGTGCAGCCAATGGATGCAGGCGGAGGGGCTGCGATTCATACTAGAGGCGAACCGGAGAAGGAAATTCCGCAATAGCGGAAGCATCATCTGGCAGCTGAATGAGCCATGGCCGAACATATCCTGTACGAACTTGGTCGATTACTACGGCGAGACGAAGATGGCTTATCACTTTGCTAGGAAGGCATTTTCGCCGGATCACGTCTCTTTGGACTACAGGAGACTGGATTATCGTCCCGGAGAGCGGTTCGAGGGAGGCGTCTATGTGCACCGCGCCGGGGGTTCGTCAGCGGTTTCGGTGACTGCCGAGGTGTTGGATGCGCGAGGGCGGGTGATTTACGAGAAACAGTATGAGGGTGTTACCAAGGAGGATCATGCGCTCGAGATCGGGGCTCTCGAGTTCGACGTTCCTCCCCTCGAAGAGGAGCTGTTCTTCGTCCGACTGAAGGGAAGGGCACAACGATCCGATGCTGAAGTCTCTTCGAACCTATATGTATTCTCCACGCGCGAGGAGGCTGTTTATGCGCCTGCATTGCAGTTGGACGGGGCACGTCTGGACGTGGGGGCGCTTGAGGAATGGAGCGGCGGCAAGGGCGCAGCCGAACGAACGCGCCGCTATCGGGTGGCGAACGAGGGAACTACTGTGGCATTGCATGTGTATCCAGAAGTGGCGGGCGATCGGTATTGGGCGGTGGCCGACGGTGCGTACGAGAGCTTATTCCCGGGCGATTCGGTCGTTATAACAGTCACTTGCATCGCCCGGGAAGGGGGACCGTTCGATTCGCTTGCGGAGTCGACGGAATCCGATATTCCCAGTGTTGCCTTTAAGAGCTTTCACGCACAACAACATGTGTTGATTTAAGGGCTTGTCTGTCTTCTATCGCTGTGATATATTGGGAAATAATGAAAACACTTTGTGCGATGGCAAAGCATGCCTCGACGGCCGGAAACGGCTGGTCGGGGCTTTTTTGCGTTTTCGCGAGGGAGGAACGGTTGGTATGGAGCGGTTGGATGCGGGGAAGGCGAAGAAGCTGGAGGCATACTTGAAGAAGTGCCGGAACGTACTGGAAGGCAAGGGTTGGGCCGATGGCCTGTCGTATGCGGCGGAGAACTTTTTGGAATCGGTATGGGGACCGATGTTCGACTATGATTTTCGGTATTTGCATTGCGGCTGTCCGTTGGACGGGAGGCGAGAGGTCGGATATGTGCAATACTTCTCGTATCTACGGAGGGACCGCAAGCCGATCGTCTTCGAGGTGTTGAATCACTATGCCGCCAGGCTGAACCTCTCTTTGGAGGAATACGAGTTGTTTTCGGAACAGAGCGAGGCTTTGGATTCGCTAGGGTATATGACCGTGCGGATCACGGACATTGAACTCGATTTCGCCCGGAAGTACGTCAGCGAACGCGTGGTTTGCGCCATAAGCTCGAGCAACCGTTGGGAAGCAGAGCGGGAATGGGCCATGTAGCGGCGGGAGGGTTGTGGTATACTATCATTACGAGTTTCGGGGGGTGTCGGTAATGGACGAGACGAACCAGCTCCTGACCGCGATCTTGGGAAGACTGGACGAAATGGGCGCGGACATTAAAAGCATCAAGAGCGACATTAAAGTGATGAAAGCGGACATTGATGTGTTGAAGTCGGATGTTGCCGTATTGAGAGCCGATGTTGACATATTAAAAGCGGACGTTGCCGTACTTAAGACGGATGTTGCCGTACTTAAGGCGGATGTTGCGGTAATGAAAGGCGACATCGCCGAAATCAAAGAGACGCAGACTCGGCATGAGCGGATCCTAGAACTGCTATCGATCAAGTCGATCGATCACGAGGCTTCGATTCGGGACATTCGGAAGTCGCACGATTCGTAAGAGGCTCAGGCCGTTCTCGTAACGTCGGGGCGGCCTTTTTTTCATTGGGAAGCTTCGCTGCCCCCATGTTCCAAGGGTTGAGTCCCCATTCAACTGTAAAAGTACATGTATTCTTGGGCAAAAACACTCGGTAGTTCACAATGCCTGCAAAAATGCAGGTATTTCGTTAGGGGACGTGTGGTAGAGGAGAAAATTACTGCAGAAACGCAGTTAAACGCTCAAAAGATGAATTTTGGCGTCTAAATAGCTGCATTTCAGCAGTTATTGCGCGGACGTCCCTTCCTAACCTACCGTTTCCGCGATCCCCATGCCCATTGGTTGCGGGATTTTTGAATCGAAGGATTGTCAACGACCGCATCAATTTATATAATAAGAGGAAATCATACCCAACGATATAAAAGCCGGAAGGACCGTGCTTACAGGGGCGAACCCCTTGTTTGCGGTCCTTTTTTTGTTCATTTTCGAGTGGGAATTCGAACGGGGGAGATCGATGATGAAGAAAATGTTAACTGCTGCGCTGCTGAGCTTGTCGCTTGTTGGGATTCTGTTCCCGGCATCGGGAACGGCGGCTGCGGAGCCCTTTTCCGATATTGCCGGTCATTGGGCAAAGGCAAATATTGAATCCGCGGTGAAGGCCGGGTTTGTAAGCGGGTACCCCGATGGAACCTTTAAGCCGGACGCGAATGTGTCGAGGGCTGAGTTCTTAGCGATTATGACACGAGCGTCCGAATTGAGCGATGCCGGGGCGGTTGAGCCGTTCGAGGATGTCGCCTCGACACATTGGGCCGTAGATGCGATTAATCGGGGGATCGGTATGGGATTCATCCATACTTCAGACTTCGGGAAGACGTTCGCCCCGGATCAGGCGCTCACTCGCGCGGAAATGGTGAAGTGGTTGGTCAGCGGCTTGGCGAAGGCGGACTCGAGCTTTGTTGACGCGCTGCGAGATACGAGGGAGACGATCTTGCCGTTTACAGAGTACTTCCCTGGGAAGTTTAAGGAGTCGGATATTCCGTACATTGCAGTGTCGCGCGGTACCGGGCTTGTCGGGGGCTTCCCGGATGGCTCCTTCGGCCCTGATCGGACAACGACGCGAGCAGAGGTTGTTGTGCTGCTTGAACGGTACCTAGGGGTGGAGGGGACGAAGGCGGATACGTATAGGGCGCTAAATGAACTCCGGGAGGTTGGTACGACCGGCACGAACTTAGCGACGATTGGGAACGTGGCGGGTGAGTTAAGATGGTTGAATGGATTTGATAGAAAAGAGTCCCCAGTATACACCTTATTTAATAAAAGTCTTGTGGTAAAGCGTGAATTAGGTGACGTGAAGGTGAATCGCTTCATTGTTATAGACCCAAGAATGACTAGTATTTACGTTAACATGTTCCTGGATGATCAAATGAAAGAATTTGGTATGTCCAGGGATGTCTATCAGTACTTTTCTGAGGTAACTGCTACATTCAATCGAGATGTAGACTCGAGTACGTTTGCGGAATCAATTTCTCTTGCCGGTTCCTCAGTGAGACATAATTTACCAAAGGTATATGGGTACATGGCCATTCATGCAAGCGAAGGGAATCCTATGTTGAAAAAAGGTGTTACGACTCGTTTTTGGAGTTCCCATACTATTACCTACGGACTTTCAATGAGTATTACGACCAGTGATAACAAAACAGGCGGATTTGTTATTGAGAAGGAGTAAACGGTATGGGTAGAAAACCAAGTAATAAATTACTTAGTTCCCTTCTGATATTCAGTTTCCTAATCTCCTTAGTCCCGTCCATCGACGTTCCTGAGGCAGAGGCAGCATTACTTCCTGAGTTGGATGCGCCATATTTAGATCCACCTGGTCTTGCGCCGAACATGCAAAAGTTAATTATCGAAGTAGAAAATCCAGAACAACCCTTTCCTTATGCGGAATTTACTCAGCTCAATAACCGAAACTTTAATGTCAACTACGGGCCAGGGGAGCAAGAGGTAAATTATGTTAGTGATGCTAGTGCAACTTATGATTACCCGGAGGCGTTTCGGAAACCGTTTGTTTTGCCAATGGGGCCATACAAACCAACAGACTCATTTTTAGACTTATCTGGTAACCCTTATCCTACTGATCAAGTTACCGGGGTTATCCCGAGAGTTAGCAAACCTTCTTACCGGACTGGTTCTGCATATACAGGTCATGGACTACCATCCGTCTCATCAGATGGACAGACAGTTACGGTGGATGTAACTGTAGGAGGTCCTAATTTTTCCGCGAATAATCCTTTTAGCAACGAAGAGGCTATTGTAACCTCAACAGGGAAAATAAAAAGAGCAGTTAGATACGAAATCCCAATGGACATTGTATGGTATGGGGAGATCCATCAAACAAAAACGCTCAACGCGTCTACGGCGGATAATACTCTCACAGTAGGGCAGACGTCCAATTCGACGGTAACGGTAACTACGACGGGGTATCAGCCGAGCAGTGGACCGGTGGACGTGAACAACAACTCTGCGACGACAACGTGGAGTAGCGACAATAGCACTGTTGCTTCGGTGGACCCAGCAAGCGGTAAAATCACAGGGAAAAGCGCAGGTACTGCAAACATCACGGTGACTTGGAGAAGGAACGGGACGGCCGATGGAAAGGACTTTCAGATTTATCGCACCTTCAGCGTTTTCGTCGCGGGAGGGGGAGGTACCCCCACGGACCCTCCGCCAGTTGCAGACATTACCGGGGACTTCGATATTCTGCCTTCGACGATCAACTACCGCGATCCCTTCGGTCTAAAACCAAAGAACATCGTTGGAACAAACGGATGTACATATGTCTCTCACGAATACCGGTTTGAAGGCAAGGGGACACTTCCGCCAGTTTCCGGCCAGAATACTACCTCCACTTATAACTACGGGAGCTACCCTTTCGCTATTGGGGTTGGATCGCATCAAATATCTATCAAAATAAAAGGAACGACCTGTGAAAGCGGTTGGATCGCGACGAAGACGCTCACGATTCTCGGGCCGGCCGCAAACAATCCGCCATTCTTTAAGCTCGGGTGGTTTGCCAACGGGGATTGGACAAGTAAGTCGAACGTCATCCGAATCATTCAGGGCTCACACATGATGGTCCGCATCATTGAGACGCCTGACACAATTCCGCCTTCGCCGAGCGATCCGGATGGGGACAGCTTTTCCATCACAGGGTGGGACTTCTCAAACAACGCATGGACGGAGTCTCTCCCAGGGAAGTATGGGTATCAGCCGCTCGACGACCATCTAAGCGGGATTGTGATGGACATGCCGGGCACTCATACCGTCCGCGCGACGATGACGGACCAGTTCGGGGCCCAGTTTACGGCGAGCGCGACGATCGAGGTTATTCCTCCGAATCCGGTAGCCGTCATTACGGGACCGTCTCAGGTAAAGGAAGGACGGCCGCTGCCGTCGCCGTTCAGCTCGGCAAGCAGCTACTCGCCTGTCGGACGGACGATCGACCATTCGAGGGACGAGTGGACGAATCTAAAAAGCTCCTATAAAACGCCTGGAACCGAGATCATTCAGCTGCACGTTTACGATAGCGGGGGATTGAAATCGCTGCAGCCGGCTCTTCATACGCTTACCGTCATTCCGGATAAGCCGCCGATAGGGAAGCTGAATGTCCCTCCCCTCGATGTGCGAGGAAACACGGTCTCGATCCAGAACCAATCGTACTCCGAGGATGGCGATGTCATCGCCTCTATGACGTACAGAATGAAATATGACGCAAACAATAACGGCTTCGCAGATGACGCTTGGACGGCGATGACCGGAGACTTGTCCGGATTTTCGTTTGTGCCGAATCGGGTCGGCAAGTACTTGTTTGAAGCTAGGGCCTGCGAGGATTATGGGAAATGTGGAGATACTTCCTCGCAATCGGTATCAAGCCTCACTCTGGACGTCGTGAACCGGGAGCCCGAGGTTTCATTCGAGGTCATCGGAGAGAATAACCAACCGGATCCGAATCCGCCGATCCCACTGAAGACCGATGCAATCCTGAGTTCGTGGAATTTGTACGAGACGAATTCATTGAAGGGCATTCCGAATCGTTCGGGATGGGGATTGCGTGATGGTGCACTATACGCGGGCTTTGGTAGGAACACGGAGTACCAATATCCGTGGGATATGGAGTATTGTGTTTACGGGTCTTGTACGACATGGTCCGCATCGGTATGGCCCGATGGGGGCTTTGGGGCGAACGGAAAATCAGCCTACCGAGCCATGGCAGGAGCTCCGACGACGTCGGGTTTTATCTTAGGGGAGTACAATTCTTCGGGAAAGATTGTTACCAATCAGACCCCTACTGCAGGAACGAAGAAAACGCCTTTGGAGTTCCGAACACTACTTCGTTCGAACCCTAAGTATATCTTCCTCGACGCCATTGTTGATCAAAACGTGGAAAATGAAAGAAAATACGGCTTGCTAGCACTTAACAAGAGTAAGATACCGAATGTCAGTTCGAACACTGTCTATAATGGAGGTTTCCTTGAACTCGTGTTCGACTGGGACCAAAATCCGTATGATTTCGCTATAAAAATAGCGGATTACGTCCCAACATACACTCATTATTTTTATAATAGCTGGTCTTGGTATCAAAACTCATCTAAAGCTATGGCGGGTGACTATTCGGGGGCAACATCATCCTCAACAATGCCGATGACACTTGTGGAATTTTTGGGGTATGAGGTAACCGGAGAAACGATCTACCAAGCATCGGTCTGGAGTCACCCGGCGCTTAGTTACGAAACCACAGACCATAATGGGGATACTGTGTATAAACCGTATGGAGGAGGCACGTGGCTATATATCCAGACGTTTGATGCATTTACGGGGCAACTCATAGCAAACGTAAGGCACCCATTTACCTCCGAGACGGTGCAAAATTTTAAACGTCAAAAATCGTACCGTACTTATAATTACGATCAAAAGTTTAATTTATTTACTACCGGGGACACACTTAATTTGGTCGGTCTTACCCGTTATCTTTCGTTCCCCCTTACGTCAGGACCCAAGCTAGTCGGATACAAGATCGACAGGAACGGCAATATTGTGTATCAACGCACCGAAGCGAATGCCTTCAATGACTACTATAGAACAGTTGTAGGCAGCACAGTGACATCGTGTCAATGGGAGGACAGAGCGTACGATTTATGGCGCGGAGAAGACGGAAGCTTCTACACGTACATGGTCTACCAATGTTCTAAAACGGGACAAGAGGTTAACGACAAGAGATATACCATCGATCCAAAACAAGGCGTTCACTTGGTCAAGTTTAATCCGGATTTCACTGTGGCGTGGAAGGCAAAGCTGCGCGGCCTGAACGGTGTTACATTCAATATGATGGACCCCAACACTGTCCCGATCCTATCGTATAACCCGATCACGAGACAGCTCGTCACACGCTCTTTTACGCGGGATTACGCGGTATGGGCTACTTTCTCATATACGAACGTTTATGACGTCGTGGACATGGACACAGGGACGGTCCATCCATGGACGGGACCGATTCCCAATAACGACGACCCGACCTATCATATCGACCCATATGGAAACTATGGGGCCGGTAAAGGGACATTCACGAGTGATGGAGTCTTTGTGTCGAATGAGAAGACGTATCCGGGTTATGGTTATCGACAAAAAGCATACGTCAATGGGATGACCACGATCGAAACGACGAAACTTGGGTTTAGTCAGTATTTTGGCGACGGCATCATGGTGAACTACTGGCACGCAAGCAACGCCGCGAGTTCAAGCAATGGGGGCGTATGGAAATATCTTTGGATCGCAAAAGGCGCTCCATCGACAGCGCCCAACGTGTACAATCCGACAGTTCTCGGCCAGTACGTGTCGCCGGACTCGTACACCGATGCGGAACTGAATTTCACCCTGCAATTGCACAGTGCGACCATGGATTCGGAACTTGCAGGGTTTTCGTTTCGTATGCAAGATCCGCGGAACCGTTACGCCCTAGAAACGAATGGGAGTACTATGTACCTTAGCAAGTATGTCGGAGGTACTCGCGCCGTATTACAAAGTGTTACCTGGACCTTTATCGACAACAACAATTACAACTTCAAGGTAAAAATGTCCGGGAGCAAGTTAAACGTATATGTAAACGGCGTGCCGGTCTTTTTGGATGTGGAAGACAAGCAATTCGCAAGCGGGGCCGTCGGACCGTTTTCGAATAAGTCTTTCGTTTCGTTCTCGAGTGTATCCGTCAAAGGCATCCAAGACCAGTCGTACAAGCTTACGGGTTATGCGATCTGGGAGCCGGAGCTCGGTTATGCAAAGGTGGAGTACAACAATATAACCTTTATGGATCCTGAAAACGACCCCCGCTCGGGAACCTACAGCTGGAAGTATAAGCATGAGCCGAAATTCATGAACCATCAAGGCGTTTCGGCACGGCACAACCAAACGTTTAATGACGCCGTACTTACCTTTGATAAGGTAGGGCAGTACACGATTGACCTGGCGGCCTACGACGATCCGCATCCGAATTACCCATATCCAAGCAGCGTGTTCGGGGGATACCGGAAGAAGTCGAATCCGTTCTCGCAGAGCATGATCGTGCATCGACGACCGATCGCTCAAGCGACCGTATTGCAAAATCCGACGACCGGCATTGTTAGCTGGTCCCAAACGGAGAACAGCTACGATCCCGATCGCTGGGTAAATGCTTCAAGCTATTCCGCGCCGGATACGCCGGGGATGAACTATGCGGTGGATAAGGGGATCAAAAATCAACGATTCTTTTACGTGACGCCGAGCGGATCCGTGGTAGAAGGGCAGTTAACGCATCCGGAAGAGCTTGGGACATATGGGGTCTATTATCAGGTTATGGACGAGTATGGAGCATGGTCTGAGCTATGGGAAGGCAACGTCGGTGTGACCGTCATTCCGACAAATAAACCGCCTGTAGCAACGATGACGTATCCTTCGGGAATACAGACTTCCCCGACCATGGAGACGTCGAGACGACCGGTACTACGGTGGAATCAAACGGACGAGGATTCCGGAACGGTATTTACCCGATTCCAGATTCAAGTGACGAACGAGGCGAATACGGTAACGGTGTTGGATTCCGGAGAGCTGGCACAACATACGACGAACGCTGCCGGGGCGTGGATTTCGACGTCGGATTTGCCGACTGGCCGGAAGCTGCGCGTCCGCGTCCGGGTGCATGACGGAACGGAATGGTCCGCGTGGTCCGCGCAGACATGGATCTTTATCAACAATGCGCCCGCCGCGAGCTTGACGTACCCGACGGGTACGCAAGCAAGCCCGACGGTGTCGTCGACGCCAAGACCGATCGTTCGATGGACGCAGACAGATCCGGATCCGGGAACCGTGTTCGAGTTTTTCGAAGTGGAGATCTCCAACGAAGCGAACAATCTCATGCATGCGGATTCGGGTCAAACCTATCAGAGCACCTCGTCGGCGAACGGCAGTTGGCTGGTCGATACGGATTTGCCGCTCGGCGAGAAGCTCCGCACCCGCGTCAGGGTGTTCGACGGCATCGAATGGTCTTCATGGTCCGAGATTCGATGGCTCCTCGTGAATCGGTCGCCGGTCGCTGACTTCACCTGGACGCCTGCGGCCGTCTACGAGAACGACGATCTGAATCTAGTGAATGCTTCGTCGGACCCCGACGGAGATGCGCTCACGTATGTATGGACGATTACGAGGCCGGACGGAACGACGTTGAGCGGGGCTACGACCGACATTACGTTGCCCGGCGCGATGCAGGGAATCTATACGGTCCGGCTCCGAGCGACCGACCCGCACGGCGCCTTCGGCGAGCGAACGAAGACGATTTTGGTTCAGGACCTTACGATCGCGGGTCAGGTTTCGCATACGGCGGAATGGGAGACGTATCGCCAAACGCATAACGCGAAATTCCCGGATCGCCCCCGGGCGATCACGGATTTCTGGGCGGGAGAGGCGCTCGTGCTGAGTGCGACCGTGACGAATACGGGGCCGAGCTCGACGAAGCCGATTTCGGTCGTCGCGGAGCTGACGGCGACGGGGGATACGAAGGCGTTAACCGGCGGGGACCGCGTCAATTTCGCGGGAACGATGGTCGAATCGGATCACGCCGCGACATTAACCGACGGGCCGTACGTCATGCGGTTTACGGTCACTTGGTCGAACGGGCATGTAGAGACGGACGATGTTCCGTTCAATATTATAGGCAACATATTCGACGCGATCGTATACCAACAGAGACTGTAAAATACGAAAGTCGTGCAGGGATGGAGAACCTGGCACGGCTTTTTGTTGTTTGCGAAGAACCGCGCTGGCTTGAGTCAATGGAGAAAAACAAACTAATTAACTGCATCAACGACGCGCAATTATGCTACCATTATGGAATCTACCTTGCCGATTCTCTGCGTATATCAGTTACTTCAATAGTATTTCGTCAGGGGCGCTCTAATCGGCTCTGTGAAAGGTTGAGAAGGAGAATTCCAAGTCATGAAGAGACCGAACATTTTACTTATTTATACCGATCAACAGCGATGGGATGCGTTAGGCGCAAACGGAAACCCGGAAATTTATACGCCGAATCTGGATCGGTTAGCGGCTAAAGGCGTAAATATGACTCATTATTTTGTGCAAAATCCAATTTGTATGCCTAGTCGCATTAGCTTCTTAAGCGGTCAATATCCGTCGACGCTCGGCATCACGCATATGGCGGTTCCCGTTCCCGAGAACGTCGTGACGCTGCCGAAGCTGGTGAAAAACTATGGCTACGTAACAGGGAACATTGGAAAGCTGCACTTCCTGCCGCATTCCAACCGGGATCATCGCGACATCCATCCGAGCTATGGCTTCGATCACTTGGAGATTTCGGACGAACCGGGTTGTTACGAGGACGCCTATCGGGCATGGGTGCGAGCGAAAGTTCCCGACCAACTGGAGCATCTGAGTTTGGGCCTCCCGCCGGCGACGGAGGATTGGTACCGGATCATGGGGGTGAAGGACGAGATCGTGCATCCCGAGCGGGAGCCGAAACATGCCGTGGCGTTCCCCGGGCGGGACGACGTGACGCATTCGGCCTTCGTGGCCGAGCAAACCGAGGCGTTCCTTGAGCAGCATAGGGACGATACCTGGATGTGCATAGCAGGCTTCTACTCGCCGCATACGCCTTGGGTGGCGCCGCAGCGTTTCTTGGATATGTATGACCCTGAGAAGCTGTCGCTGCCCGATTACCCTCCTCATATTGACCGGTTGCGCACCGATACGCACTTCTCGGATCGGGAGCTTCGATCGGTCAAGCAGGGATACTATGCGATGGTCAGCGAGGTCGATTATTACGTCGGCAAGCTGATGGATCGGCTGGAAGCGCTTGGCATCGCAGACAATACCATTGTGGTCTTTACGTCCGATCACGGCGAGTATCTGGGCGATCATCTTCGTTATCAGAAAGGTTACCCAGGCGAGGACTGTATAAGTCGCGTGCCTTGCATCGTGCGTTGGCCGAGAGGGATTGCAGAGCCGGGCCGTATATTCGACGGTCTCGTGGAAGCGGTGGATGTGTTGCCGACGTTGTTAGAATGTGCGGGCATCCCGGTCCCGCAGGAGTTGCAAGGAACGTCGTTCCGCAAGCTGCTGCGAAATGAGCCGTTCGACGGCAAGCCGGAGGCGCTCATGGAGTTCGGGGGCTGGAAGAGCATCCGGACGCGGAATCACCGTTACCTTTGCGAGGCGGACGGGAAGGAGGCGCTGTTCGACTTGCGCACGGACCCGATGCAGTACTTCAACCTTGCGGACGAATCGGAGCACCGAGAGTTGCTTCATGCGATGCGGAAGCGAATGCTCGTTAGGATGTTGCAGGTGGAACAGCCTCTCCGTCGGACGTGGGTGTATTAACGGGAATGCACCTTCGATAAAACAAGGAAAACAGCTAATCCCAATGATGGGGGTTAGCTGTTTTGCATGAAATCAATCCTCGTCATCCTCGAGTTCGAAGAAGAATATAGAGATCAGCGATCGTACGGAAAAGGAGCCCGTACCGGCTTCGGTGTCGCTGAAGCATTCCCCACCGCAGGAGAGATCGGCACGCCCTCTCGGCCAAACCTGCGGCCTCGCGGCGGCGGGTCCGCCGCGGGAAGCGGGGCGTACCGCGCATCGCGCAGCAGCAACCGCTTATACGCGGCCGCCATCCGCTCCGCGGTGAGCGGCGCTGCGTAATTCCTCGCGCGCTGCACGGCCTCGCGGACGACGTCGACCGGGTCGCGCTGAAACCGGCTGATACACGCGGCGATCTCGTCCGGCCGGGAAGGGTCGAATGCGTAAGGGTAGTCCGGCCCGACGATTTCGAGCATGCCCCCTTGGCTGCCGACGAGGGGCGGAACCCCGGCGCGGAGCGCCTCCAACGCGACGTAGCCGAACGGCTCCCAGCGGGAAGGGACGACGAGCGCGTCGAGCGAACGGAGGAACGCCGCTTTGTCGGCGTCGCCCGTAACGCGGCCGAGCCATGTGACGCGATCCTTCAGCTCGAGCCGCTCGATGTCGTCCCGCATGGCCCGGAGCAACTCCGGGTCCTCGTCGCCGCAGGCGATGCGCAAGCGGCCGTCGACGTCAGCGAAGGCGCGGACGAGCTCGCGCAGCCCCTTGCGTTCGTCGGCTCGGCCGAGAAAGCCGAACGTGCGCCTGTCCGCGTCGAGACGGAGCGGAAAATTCCCGAACGCGGAGAAGCCGTTGGGGATGACGGTCGTTTTCCGCTCGAGGTCGGGGTATATCAGCAGCAGCTTCCCGCGTTCCGCGTCGGAGACGCAGACGATCCGTTCCGCGGCGTCGCACAATCGTTCGAACGCCCGGGCGATGCCGAGGTTGCCCCCATACGGATCGAGCAAGCTCCAGGGCTCGGTCGTTGGCACGGAATGGACGACGAACGCGAGCGGGCGTCCCTTCAGGAACGAGTCATCGGCCAAGTAAGCGAGCCCGTAATAATGAAAGACGGCGACGTCGAATTCGAGACGGTTGAGGATATCCATATCATAGAATCCGGCATAGACGAGATTCGAGTCCATGGCGGGTTCCGTCGGGGGTTCGGGGACGAGGCAGACGCAGCCGACGTTCGGGTCCGGGACCCGGAGCAGCTCGTCTATATAGGTTCCAACGCCGCCGACGGAGCGGGAACCGAGCTCGACGGTAAAATGGAGTATAGTACCACGCAAACAGGTTTGCACCCCCACCGACACAATGGTATAATGACAAAAATGGGAACAAATATTCTCTTACTGGTCTGGTGATCGAATGCGCGGGATAAATCCAATAGATAAGAAATTCGAGCTCGTATCGGAATTTTCGCCGCAGGGCGATCAGCCGAAAGCGATCGAGCAGCTGGTCGAAGGCGTTCTCGCCGGGAAAAAGTACCAGACGCTCCTCGGCGCCACCGGCACCGGGAAGACGTTCACGATCGCGCACACGATCGCGCGGCTGAACCGGCCGACGCTCGTCATGGCGCACAACAAGACGCTCGCGGCGCAGCTGTGCAGCGAGTTCAAGGAGTTTTTCCCGAACAACGCCGTGGAATACTTCGTCAGCTATTACGATTATTATCAACCGGAAGCGTACGTACCCGCAAGCGATACATTCATCGAGAAGGACGCCAGCACGAACGAGGAGATCGACAAGCTGCGTCACTCCGCGACCAGCGCCTTGTTCGAACGCCGCGACGTCATTATCGTTGCGAGCGTTTCTTGCATTTACGGCCTCGGTTCCCCGAACGAGTACGGCGATCTCGTATTGAGCCTGCGCGTCGGGACGGAGCGGTCGAGGAACGAAATCTTACACAAGCTGGTCGACATTCAATATCAACGGAACGACTTCAACTTCGCCCGCGGCACGTTCCGCGTGCGAGGCGACGTCGTGGAAATTTTCCCCGCGTCGACGCACGAGAAGGCGATTCGCGTCGAGCTGTTCGGCGACGAGATCGAGCGCATTACCGAGATCGATGTGTTGACGGGCGAGATCGTAGGAGAGCGGGAGCATGTAGCGATCTACCCGGCCTCCCACTTCGTGACGCACGAGGAATCGATGAAGCGGGCGCTCGTCAACATCGAGCAGGAGCTCGAAGAACGGCTGGCGGAGCTTCGCGGTCAAGGGAAGCTGCTGGAGGCGCAGCGCCTCGAGCAGCGGACGAGATACGATTTGGAGATGATGCGCGAGGTCGGCTTCTGCTCCGGCATTGAGAACTACTCGGGTCCGATGACGTTCCGGCCGCGGGGCGCGACGCCGTACACGCTGTTCGACTACTTCCCGGACGACTTGTTGATCATCATGGACGAGTCGCACGTCTCGGTGCCGCAGGTGCGAAGCATGTACAACGGCGACCGGGCCCGCAAGGAAGTGCTCGTCGATCACGGCTTCCGTCTTCCGTCGGCGCTGGATAACCGTCCGCTGAAGTTCGAGGAGTTCGAGGAGAAGATCAAGCAGGTCATCTTCGTTTCGGCGACGCCGGGACCTTACGAGCTGGAACACTGCCCGACGGTCGTCGAACAGATCATCCGTCCGACGGGTCTCATCGATCCGGTCATCGAGGTGCGACCGACGAAGGGGCAGATCGACGACTTGATCGGCGAAATCCGGGAGCGGATCGCGAAGGACGAGCGCGTGCTCGTAACGACGCTCACGAAGAAGATGTCCGAGGATTTAACGGACTATATGAAAGAGATCGGCATCAAGGTACGATACCTGCATTCGGACATCAAGACGCTCGAGCGGATGCAGATTTTGCGGGACTTGCGCCTCGGCGTGTTCCACGTCCTCATCGGGATCAACCTGCTGCGGGAAGGCCTCGACTTGCCGGAAGTGTCGCTGGTCGCGATTCTCGATGCCGATAAGGAAGGCTTCCTTCGCGCGGAGCGGTCGCTCATTCAGACGATCGGCCGGGCTGCGCGGAACGCGGACGGACGCGTCATCATGTACGGCGACAAGATTACCGACTCGATGGCGAAGGCGATGCAGGAGACGGAACGCCGTCGAACGAGGCAGCTTGCGCACAACGAAGCGCACGGCATTACGCCGCAGACGATCCGCAAGAAGGTGCGCGACGTCATCGAAGCGACGAAGGTAGCGGAGTCGAAGGCGAATTACCTCGCGGACGTCAAGACGGAGAAGATGTCGAAGAAGGACCGCGAGCAGGTGATCGAGCGCCTCGAGCAAGAGATGAAGCAAGCGGCGAAGGATCTGCAGTTCGAACGAGCGGCGGAGCTGCGCGACGCAATTTTAGAATTGAAGGCGCAAGGGTAACGCCGGCGCGGGATCCGAGGAGGAGAGAAACAGGAAGATGGCTCATGAAAATATTGTGATTAAAGGCGCGCGAGCGCACAATCTGAAAAATATCGACGTGACGATCCCGCGGGACAAATTCGTCGTGCTGACGGGATTGAGCGGATCCGGCAAGTCGTCGCTCGCATTCGATACGATTTACGCGGAAGGACAGCGGCGCTATGTGGAGTCGTTGTCCGCGTACGCGCGGCAGTTCCTCGGCAATATGGATAAACCGGACGTCGACTCGATCGAAGGTCTGTCGCCGGCGATCTCCATCGACCAGAAGACGACGAGCCGCAACCCGCGTTCGACGGTCGGCACCGTCACGGAGATCTACGATTATTTGCGGCTCATGTTCGCTAGAATCGGCCGGCCGCATTGCCCGACGCACGGCATCGAAATTTCGTCGCAGACGGTCGAGCAGATGGTCGACCGCATCATGGAATACCCGGAGCGGACGAAGCTGCAAATCTTGGCGCCGATGATCAGCGGCAAGAAGGGCGAACACGTCAAGGTATTCGAAGACATCCGGAAGCAAGGCTTCGTTCGCGTGCGCGTCAACGGCGAGATGCGCGAGGTGACGGAAGAGTTCGCGCTCGAGAAGACGAAGAAGCACACGATCGAGGTCGTCGTCGACCGGATCGTCGTGAAGGACGACGTCCAAGCGCGTCTTGCGGACTCGCTCGAGACGGCGCTTAAGCTGTCGGAGGGCAAGGTGCTCGTCGACGTGCTGGACACGAAGGAAGAGCTGTTGTTCTCTTCGAACCTCGCTTGTCCGGAGTGCGGATTCAGCATGGACGAGCTGGCGCCGCGCATGTTTTCGTTCAACAGCCCTTTCGGGGCGTGCCCGGAATGCGACGGCCTCGGCGCGAAGATGATCGTGGACCCGGATTTGCTCTGCCCGGATCAGTCCAAGACGATCGTCGACGGCGCCTTCGAGGCTTGGGCGGGCAGCACGTCCAATTATTATCCGCAATTCCTGGCCGCGGTGTGCGAGCACTACAATATTTCGGCGGACGTTCCGGTATGCGAATTGAGCAAGGAGCAGATGAAGGTGCTGATGTACGGCACCGGCGGGGAGCGCGTCCGGTTCCGTTACGACAACGACTTCGGCGTCACTCGCGAAGCGTACGTGGCGTTCGAAGGCATCGTGCCGAACTTGGAGCGACGCTATCGCGAGACGGCGTCCGACGGCATCCGCGAATACATCGAGCAGTATATGAGCGCGAAGCCTTGCGGCTCTTGCAAAGGCCAACGGTTGAAGCCGGAAATTCTCGCCGTGACGGTCGGCGACCGGAACATCGCGCACGTCACGAGCTTGTCGATCAACGAGGCGATGCAATACGTCGACAATCTTAACTTGTCGGAGAAAGAGCGTACGATCGCGCAGCTCGTCTTGAAGGAGATTCGCTCGCGTCTCGGGTTCCTCAACAACGTCGGTCTCGATTATTTGACGTTGAGCCGGTCGGCGGGCACGTTGTCCGGCGGCGAGGCGCAGCGGATCCGATTGGCGACGCAGATCGGTTCGAGCTTGATGGGCGTCCTCTATATTCTCGACGAGCCGAGCATCGGGCTGCATCAGCGGGATAATGACCGCTTGATCCGAACGCTGGAGCATATGCGCGATCTCGGGAATACGTTGATCGTCGTCGAACACGACGAGGATACGATGATGGCGGCCGACTACATCATCGACATCGGTCCGGGCGCCGGCATTCACGGCGGACGCATCATCGCCGAAGGCACGCCGCAGGAGATCATGAAGGACGACAACTCGCTGACGGGTCAATATTTGAGCGGCAAGAAGTTCATTCCGGTGCCGGAGAAGCGCAGAGAGCCGAACGGCAAGTGGCTCGAGATTAAGGGCGCGAAGGAAAACAATCTGAAGGGCGTCAACGTGAAAATTCCGCTCGGCGTGTTCACGGCCGTCACCGGCGTATCCGGCAGCGGCAAGAGTACGCTCGTGAACGAAATTCTCTATAAGACGTTGGCGCGCGATTTGAACGGCGCGAGAACGCGGCCGGGCGCCTACAAGGAGTTTAAGGGACTCGAGCATATCGACAAGGTCATCGACATCGACCAGTCCCCGATCGGGCGCACGCCGCGTTCGAACCCGGCGACGTACACGGGCGTCTTCGACGACATCCGCGACGTCTTCGCCGTGACGAACGAAGCGAAGATTCGCGGCTACAAGAAGGGCCGCTTCAGCTTCAACATTAAGGGCGGCCGCTGCGAAGCGTGCAAAGGGGACGGTATCATCAAGATCGAGATGCACTTCCTTCCTGACGTCTACGTGCCTTGCGAAATTTGCAAAGGGCAGCGGTATAACCGGGAGACGCTCGAGATTAAGTGGAAGGGCAAGTCGATCGCGGACATTCTCGATATGACGATCGAAGACAGCTGCGAATTTTTCGCGAACGTGCCGAAGATTCAGCGCAAGGTGCAGACGCTGCTCGACGTCGGTCTCGGGTACATGAAGCTCGGCCAACCGGCGACGACGTTGTCCGGCGGCGAAGCGCAGCGCGTAAAGCTGGCGTCCGAGCTGCATCGTCGCAGCACGGGCCGCACGATGTACATTCTCGACGAGCCGACGACCGGTCTGCACATCCACGATATCGCCCGCTTGCTCGAGGTTCTGCATCGTCTCGTCGACTCCGGCGAATCGGTGCTCGTCATCGAGCATAACCTCGACGTGATCAAGACGGCCGATTGGCTCATCGATCTCGGGCCGGAGGGCGGCAGCGGCGGCGGTACGATCGTCGGGACGGGAACGCCGGAGGATCTGTGCCAAGTGCCTGCCTCGTACACGGGCAAATACTTGAAGCCGGTGCTGGAGCGCGATCGCGCCCGGACCGAGGCCGCGGCCGAGCCGCAAGCCGAAAAGAAAAAACGGAAACCGCAAAACGCGGCCGTATAAACGAATGTAAAGGACTCCCACTCCTTGCGCAGCCGATACCGGCGCGAGGCGTTGGGAGTTTTTGCTTTGCACGAAATTTCGCCAAGTGGGAAATCTAGGTGTACCACATGTTTTTGGAGGTCCGACCCTCATGGAAAAGCAAACCTACTACGTCTCGGTGCAGGCCAAGACGATTACGGAGCATCGCGGCGACGCGGCGTACGAGCTGGAAATCGAAGCGACGCCGGCGGAGGTGCACCGGCTGTACGAGCTGTTCGAATCGGAAACGGAAACCGATCTGAACAACTGGATCCGCATGCATTCCCCGAAAATCATCGAAGAGGAGCTCGTGTCGCATGCGTTCGTAGATCAACACCTAACGGAAGTGTATAGGTTGTTGTACAAGCTGGGCACGTCGAAGACGAAATCGCATATCCAATCGATGAACGTCCTGCAGGGGCTGCAAAACGGATATACCGACGACTTTTAGCATACAAAAAACGAAAAAGCACGCTTGCGGCGAGGAGCCGGAGGCGTGCTTTTTCGTAAAAGCATTAAGCGGAGACGTCTGCCGTCGAGGTTGTCGGCGCAGCCGCGTCCGACGGAGCGGTCGCACCTTGCTTCATTCCTCCGCCGAAGCCGCGGCCGCCATGCCCGTCTGGCCCGCGATCGCCGCGAGACCACCCGTTGTTGACCATGTCCGTCGCTCGATCGACGATCTCGGCTTTCCGCGCGTCATACTGATCCTGCGTGATCGTGCCCGCGGCGAGCGCGCCGTCCAGCTTCTCCGTCATGCGCTTCGCCTGCAGATCGATGACGGCTTGCACGTCGACGCCTTGTTCGCCGGCGATGTCGGCTAGCGTCTTCCCTTCGCGAAGCGCCGCTTGGAGCTCCGATTCCGTCAAGCCGAGCAGCGACTGAAGTTCGGATGTGACGGAAGACATCCACCCCTTACCGCCGCCGCCGCGATGTCCTTCTTTGCCTCCGAAGAAGGCGTCCGTCCGGTCGAGCAGCTGCTCCGCGGCTTTGGCGGCATCGAGCGCTTGCAGCGGGGAGTCGGCGTCGGCTTCGGCGATCGCCGACTCGATCAGCGCAGTCAGCTTCGCCGTCAAGTCGGCCCGGGAGATGCCTTGCGCTTCGGCGATCGCCGCCAACGTCTGCGTCTGCAGCTTCTCTCGCAGCGTCGCCGCGTCCAGCGACAGGTACGTCGCCAGATCGTCTTGGATGGCATCGAGCCCGAAGAAGCCGCGGGCGCCTCCGCGGAACGCACGGTCACCCGTCGCGGAGGTGCTTTCGGCGACGGATGCCGCCGCGGCGCTATCGTCCGGCAGCGCCGCCGCCTCCGCCTGCAAGTTCGCGAAGGCGATGCCGCCGATCGCGAGCGAGAACGCGAGAGCGCTCGCCGTCATCATTTTCATTCGGTTCATAAATATTACCGCCCTTCGATGGAGGTTGTCTTGCGCCTTACAACCCCTATCTTAGACCGTCAACCTGAAGGCGCCTTGAGCGCGGACTGAAGATTCGCTGAAAATTACCCCTTGATCCCCGTCATCGCGATCCCCTCGATGACGTACTTCTGCGTAAATAAATACGCGATCAGCGCCGGCACGAGCGCGATGGTGGAGCCGGCCATCATAAGCGTCCAGTCCGTGATATACAACCCCTTGAACATGTTCAGCATGAGCGGCACGGTGAACAAGTTCGGCGAGCTAAGGAAGATGACCGGGTGGAAGAAGTTGTTCCACATGTACAAGAACGTGAAGATGCCGAGCGCCGACAGCGACGGCTTGATCAGCGGCAGCATGATGCGAAAGAAAATCGTCGGCAGGCTCGCGCCGTCCACGATCGCCGCTTCTTCCAGATCGTTCGGGATCGTCTTGAAGAACTGGCGGAGCAGGAACACGCCGAACGCGCTGAACAGTGCCGGAGGCACGATGAGCGAAAGGTGGGTATCCAGCCAGCCGATCTCTTTCATAATGAGGTACAAGGGAATGATCGTGACTTGCTCGGGAACCATGAGCATGGCGACGAACAAAATGAACAGCGTGTCGCGGAACGGGAACCGCACCTTCGCGAACGCGAAAGCGGCCAAAGCGCAGGTGAACAGCTGCAGCAGCACGACGAGCAAGGACATGTAGATGCTGTTGAAGTACGCTCTCCCGAACGGCAGCGCCTGCAGCGACCGCTCGAAGTTCGTCCAGACGAACGGGTCGGGAATCCATTTGGGCGGGATCAGGAAAATCTGCGATATGTCCTTCAGCGAGCTGCTGATCATCCAGAACAACGGCAAGATCATAAGGCAAGAGCCCAAGATCAAGACGAGGTGAAGCGCGACGTCTCCGAACGAGAAGCGGGGCCGCCTCCGTACGGTGACAGCCGCGCGGCGGCCGATCGCCGCCTCCGTAACATTACCCTTCATAATGGACCCACCGCCTCGAGATGCGCATCTGAATCAACGTCAGCACAAGAATGATGAGGAACATTAACACCGCGGACGCGGAGCTTCGACCGAAGGAGAAGTCTTGGAACGCGTAATCGTACAGGTGGAACACGAGCACCCGGCTGGCGTTGCCCGGGCCGCCGCCGGTCATGACGAGAATCTGATCGAACACCTTGAACGAATTAATGATCGCGATAATCGTAACGAAGAAGGTCGTCGGCGACAGCAGGGGCAGCGTAATGCTGCGGAATTGCTGTAACCGGCTGGCGCCGTCGATCTCCGCGGCCTCGAAATACGAACGCGAGATGCCCTGAAGTCCGGCCAAGAAGATGACCATATTGAAGCCGATGCCGAGCCACACGCTTAAGAGGGAAATCGACGGGATGACGTAGTTCGGATCGGTGAGCCAACGCGGGCCGGCGACGCCGAACAACTGCTTGATATACGTGTTCACGATGCCGAAATCCGGATTGAGCAGCCACATGAAGACGATGGCGACGGCGACGGTGCCCGTGACGGTAGGCATGAAATAGACGACGCGGTAGAACGTCTTCCCGGCCACGCGATTCAGCGCCAGCGCGACGAGCAGGCCGATCACGATTTGGCTCGGTACGGTAAGAACGCTGTACCATAACGTGTTTTTCAGCGCGATCCCTAGGTCCGTATCGGTCAGCATATACGCGAAGTTATCGAGTCCGATGAATTGGCGGGCGCCGAACCCGTCCCACTTCATCGTGCTAAGGACGAATACGAACACGAGGGGCAGCAGCGAAAAGAGAAGCATGCCGGCGAATTGCGGTAGAATGAAGACGAACCCCCAGATCGCGTCCGAACGGCGTTTACTCATGAGTTCCTCCTCCTCCTCTCTCGACTCAACTTCAACCCTGATGGGAAGGAAAAGAAGGCGGGGCGCAGGCCGCGCGCCGCCTTCTTAGCCGGCGACCGATTACTTGCTCGACCGGTATTCCGCGATTTTCTTCGCCGCCGCGGACGCGACATTGTCTAAGCCCGCGTCGAACCCGACGTCGGTGAGCCACAGCTCCTCGAACTTGGTTTGTACCTCGCTCGCGAGGCCCGGCACCGCCGCTTCTTCGTTCCAAAGCGCATAGCCGACTTCCCGCGCGTCCAGGAAGTACTGCGCGTGCGCCGGGTCGTTGCCCTCGAGCACGAGATCGTCGACGCCGACGATGGACGGAACCGCGTTGCCGCCGCCTTGCAAGCGGAACGTCTGGCCTTCCTTGTTCACGAACTCGGACATGAACACCCAGGCCGCGTCGCGGTCCTTCGTATTCGCGTTCATAACCATGTAGGCGGTCGGGATGCCCGCCGGCTCGATTTTATTGCCCGTATTGGTCGGATACGGGACGACGTCGTATTGCAGCGCATCGTTCTTGCTGAACACGGGAAGCATCCAGCGGCCTGCGCCTAAGAACCCGAGCTGATTCGACATGAACATGGCGTCGCCGCCTTGTCCCTTCGGCAGGGAGCCCGCGAACGTGAACCCGCCGGACTTGATGTTGTCATACAAGAAGCGCATCGCTTCTTTGCCCTTCGCATCGGTGTTGAGGATAAAGTTGCCTTCCTTGTCGTAGACGCTGCCGCCGTTCGAGGTGACCCAGCTATAGTACGGCGCCCACCAGGAGTCGATGACGAAGCCGTATTTGCCGGCGCCTTTAATTTTGTCGGTCATCGCTTGGAACGCGTCCCAATTCCATTGGCCTTGCTCGTACAGCGTCGCAGGGTCCTCGGAGATCCCCGCGTCGAGCAGCACCTGCTTGTTGTACCAGAGCAGCATCGGGTTGCAGTCGACCGTCAGCCCCCAGATTTCGCTGCCGAGCTTCGCCGCGCCGTACAGCCCGTCGACGAGCTCGTTCGGACCGAGGGCGCTGCCTTCCTTTTCCATATATGAATTGAGTTGAACGACCGACTTGTTGGCGATTAATTGCGAGACGAGACCGTCCCCGGAGTAAAAGACGTCCGGCGCCGTATTGCCGCTCAACTGCGTTAATATCTTCTGATCGTAGCCGTCGTTCGGGATCGGGATGAGCTCCGCCTGGATGTTCTTATGACGCTTGTTGAACTCCGCCGTAAATTCCTGGAAGCGCGTCAACTCTCCCGGGTTGCCCCAAGTCGACCAGGTGATTTTCACGACCTCGCCTCCGGCTCCGCCTCCGGCCGTAGAGCTGCTGGAGCACGCTTGAAGCAGGAGAGAGGCGCCGAGCACGCTTGCGGCCAACAGTTTCATTTTCCCTTTCATATGAAGCCCCCGTTTCCTAAGAATTTTGAAAAGGCTTGCAAAACTCATATTAGCAAGCGCTCGGAAGCGGCGCATCGGGAAATGTTTTCGAAAAGGTGTGTTTTGTTACGGTCTTCGATGAAAGAAATGAAAGCGCTTTAATTTTATTTCGTTAATCAATTTCACCGTCCCGAGTATTCGGAAGGGGGTTTGCCGGTGTACTTACGGAACTGCTTGCTGAAGTGTTTGACGTCGTTGAAGCCGCACCGCTCCGCGATTTCGTACACCCGCAATCGTCCCTCGCGCAGCAGCTCCTTGGCCTTGGCCATCCGGGTCATCGTGACGTAATCGATGAACGTCAGACCGGTGTGCCTCCGGAACTGGTCGCTGAAGTAATTGCGGCTGAGCGAGACGTGATTCGCGACGTCCGCCAAGCAAAGATCCTCGGAATAGCGTTCATGGATGTACAGAATAGCCTTCTGCACCCACCCCGTCCGGTCGCGCTCTCCGCCGTCGATGCGGCCCCGCAACGCGTCGAATCGTTCGAACACGCGCATCTTGAGCGTCGAGAGATCGGGGCAATCGTCCAGCCACGCATCGATCTCTCCTAGCGGCGCGGGTTCGCCTTGAAATAGACGGACCAGCTGTTTCGCCTCGTCGACGACGTCCGCGCGGCGCCAGTGGGAACCCCAATCGCCTGCGACCTTCACAAGCTGTTCGTGGGCTTTCTCCATAAATCCGTCCGACAAGAACTTCTTAAGACAATGCATGGTTTCGAAAAATCGCTGCCCGTCGCGGCCGCCGACGCTGCGCTTGGACGAATACGACACGATCTGGTTCGGGCCGACGAAGAAGCGCCGTTCCGCCGCCTCCAGCGCTTGCGCGTACGCGGCTAAGAACGAAGCTTCGGGCGCCGTCGAGGACTGAAGGAGCGATAATCCGATCGAGAGCGGGACGTCCCGTTCGGACAAGGCGCGCTGGATGTCCGCGAACGGCAGCTCGATCGGTCGTCCGCCGGACGATTCGGGGATATAGCAGACGAGCTGGTCCTTCCCGTGTCTCGCGGCATGCCCTTCCGGGAAGCAAGCGTAGAACCGATTGCGCGCCGACTCGAGGGCGTTGTCCGCTTCGCCGTTGCAGTCGGCGGGTTCGAAGAGCAGCACTGCGACCGAATAGGCCGGGGCATCCGCCGCGAAAGGCTGCGATTCCCACGGCGTAATTCGTTCGAGCGCCTTCGTCAGCGCCTGCTCCTTCCCCGCGCGCGTCTCGGCGACGAGCTGCTCGCGAAGCGAGACGAGCGTTCGTTCGAGAAGCGGAGACTCCAACCGGACCTTCAGCAAGTATTCGGAGACGCCGATGCGCATCGCTTGGCGGGCGTAATCGAATTCGTTGTGGCAGCTTAAGAGGACGATCTTCGTTCGAGGGAATCGTTCCTTCGAGATGCGGGCGAATTCGAGGCCGTCCATGACCGGCATGGCGATATCCGTAATGACGATATGCGCATCGATTTCCTCCATGAGCTGCAGCGCCTTCCGGCCGTCGGACGCTTCCCCTACGACGCGGAAGCCGTTCCGGTCCCAATCGTACATGCTGAGCAGTCCGGCTCTCGCCATCGGCTCGTCGTCGACGATCAATACGTTAAACGACATAACGTTCCTCCTTCGGTACGCTCTTGTGAAGACGAATCGTAACGGTCGTGCCTTCCCCGGGGACGCTTCGAATGTCCAGGCCGCAGTCGGACCCGTAGAACAGTCGGATGGCTTGATGAGCATGAAACAAGCCGATCTTCGTCATGCCCCTCGCGGACGTGGACTGCTCCGACAGCAGCCCGCCGAGACGTTCCGGTTCGATGCCGACCCCGTCGTCCGCGATGCGAATGACGACGTACGCGCCGTCCTCGGCGACGTCCAGCTCGATCGCGCCCGGGCCGTCTTTGGGAGCGATGCCGTGGAAGACGGCGTTTTCCACGATCGGCTGAAGCAGCATTCTAGGGATCATTATCGACTGCAGGTACCCGGGACAACGGATTCGCAGTTCCAGGCGGCGGTCGAAGTACCGATATTGTTGAATGACCATATACTTTTCCAATAAATCCAACTCCTCGCCGAGCGGCACGAAGGTGCCGTTGCGCTCGATGCTAGCCTCGAGCAGCGGGATGAGGTTGGCGATCGATCGGTTGACGTCTTCCATTCGGTTGAAGCGGGCGAGATGGCGTACCGTATTTAGCGTGTTGTAGAGGAAGTGAGGGTTAATCTGGTAGCGCATGGCCCGAATTTCGGCCTTCTTCTTCTCGGCCTGCTCGGTCTTCATCTCCTTCATGAGCAGGGCGATCTGTTCGAGCATGCGGTCGAAGCTGCGTCCGAGCTTGCCGATCTCGTCGCGCGACGTGAAGCCGCTGCGGACGCGCAGGTCGCCCGAAGCGCCTCGCTGCATGAGACGGCTGAGCTGAATGAGCGGCCGACCGACGCGGAACGTGACGAGCGCGCCCATCGATAGCGCGAAGAGGACGGAGCAGACCAGAATCATAAGCGTCAGGCTGCGGATCTGGTTGGAGCCTTCGTTCAGCTCCTCGATCGGGACGACGCCGGTCACGTACCAGCCGTTCATGAGTCGGTCGGGAAGGAGCAGCGTCTCTTGGCCGTTATGTTGAACGTAGTAGTCGTTGGAGGAGAGGGTGAAGGCCGAAGGCTCGCCGTATGCCCCACGGGGCTCGTATACGTATCGGTTCTGTTGGTCGACGATGAACGTATACCCCGTCTCGCCGAAGGTGACGTTGTTCAACTGCTGCGTCAGGTGCGTCGCGCGCACTTCGATGAAGAGGACGCCGATGACGTCGCCGGTTTCCTGGCTTTTGATCGCGCGGCCCATGCCGAAGACCGGAATGCCGATGTCCGCGCGGCGCAAGAAGGACTCGCGCTGAATGCCGAACCAGACGGGCAGTCCGTCGGCTTCGACGATTCGGTCGTACCAGGGGGTGTCCCACAGCCCGTTCAATACGACGCTGGAGCCAAGAATATTGTTCTTACGCTGGTGATCGAGGATGAAAATGTCCATGATCTCGGTAGAATTCATATGGATCAAATATAACAAGTCTATGGCGTCGCTGTTCACTTGCATATAGTCGTAAGGCGGGGCCGATCCCGGGTCGATCGTCATCGCTTTCTGAATGACGGGGTTGCCGAGCACGAAGAGGGAGGTATCTTCGAGGTCCTTCAGCATCAGGTTCAGCTTATTGCTGACTTGCGTGATCGTCAGCGAGGCGACGTTCCCGACTTGATCCTTAACGAGTTTCGAGGATTGATGATAGCTGAGGTATCCGCCGATGGCGACCGGCACGATCATGCCGATCGAGATGAGAAGGAACAGCTGGCCCGCGATGGAGCGAAAAAACGTCGGCCACGTAAATCTTGCCAATGACACCGCCTCCATTCCAATCCATGGGAACTGCTTGGCACTATTATCTATGGGGGGCGCCCCGAAACGCAATACCGAATCGGGGAAAGGGTCAAACGTGACAAATTGGTTACAGTCGCGAACTGCGACTTGCGTTCCGAGTCGTCCGCTAGTAACATAGGGATGATAAGCATGAATGTAGGCTAGAATAGGGAACGAATAGTACAGAAACGGCGGAAACGACCGTCTTACCATCGAAGGAGGGTCAAGCTTGAATTTCGATCCATTTGATATTTTCATGATCTTGTTTACCGTATTGTCGGTATTCGCGCTCTTGCGCGCGGTGCAGCATAAGAATAAGTTCGCCGCCGGCTTCAGCGCGCTCGTCCTGCTCGTGTTCTTGTTCACCGATTTGGTCATGGTGCTGAATTGGTTCAACGCGTTGGACGACGTGATGGCCGCGATCGGTTTGGCGTAATTCGATAGGGGACGGGGAGCGGCTGCGGCCGCTCCTTTTCATTTTTTGATACAATGACGTTAAGGAGTGTCGCCTCGAGGGGGATGGGAAGTTGGAGGGGTTCATGACCGAGGAGTGCTCGCGGCGGCTGCCGCGGCTGTCGTTCTGCGGCGACTTCGTCATCCGCGGCGGCTGGAAGCTCGGACCGCGAGAGATTGCCGAGTACGAAGTCGTATATTTCCCTGCCGGCTCGCATTCGACGTACGAGACCGGCGGACGGACGTATTCGTTGGATGAGCCTTGCTATTTGTTAACGAAGCCGGGGGAGACGCATGCGTACGTCTTCGATGCGGAGAAGCCGATTCGCCATATCTTTTGCCATTTCGTGTTGGAGCCGGACGGCGGCGGGCTGTCGCCCGAGGCGCTGCCGGTCTTCGTTCGGGCCGACGGCGTTCCGCATGTTCCGGCGTTGCTGAAATATATCGTCTATCTGACAAGCGCGGCCGCGCCGCGATATCAAGAACGAACGTCGGCGCTTCTGTTGGCCGTCCTGGAGGAGCTGAGTACGGCGTCGCGCGCCGGTGCCGGCTTCGTCGAAGGGAAGCGCCCGTCGGTCCCGCTGCCGATTACGAATGCGCTTGCGGAGATGGAGGAACGCCTTCACGAATCGATCTCGATCCGCGAGCTCGCGGATCGGGCGGGTTGGTCGCACGAGTATTTCACGCGCGTGTTCGTCTCTTCGCTCGGCATGTCGCCGAAGCAATACGTCTTGCGGCGCCGAATCGAGCGGGCCTCGGAGCTGCTGCGCCTGCAGGACTTATCGGTGAAGGAGATCGCCTACCGCGTCGGCTTCCAGAGCGAGCAGTATTTCAGCCGCGTCTTCGTGCGGCACGCGGGAATTACCGCGACGAAGTACCGGGATCGGCATGCGGACCCTCGCATTTTGAATTTGCATCTCGCGCCGCCGAACGATATCGCCGCGCCGTATCCGCTCAACCGGATGTTCGGGCCCGCGTTTCCCACGTAAACGAATGACAGCGCTTACGTGTCGGCGGGCGCGGAAGCCGCGTTCATGTCAAATTCGTACACCTATTGTTCGGTTCAAGCCATCGACATCGTCTTCCCGAATTTGCCATGATGAAGATGAGCATGGGGAGACGGGGAAGGGGACGGATGAGATGATCGAATATGCGGGCATTCACAATCCATACGCGGTCGGCGCCTACGGCGTCGATCGGAACGCGGCCGTGCTGCAGCGGTACCGCGCGCTGCACGAAGGCTTGCTGCGGGCCGCCGCGGGTCAGCTGCCGAATCGGGACGATTGGAATTTGCGAATCGGGATGTGCAAGCATCTCTACGAGGATGCGGAGGCGGCGGAGCAGCTGCATATCCGCATTCCGGAGCTGCGGACGTCTTCGGCGACGCTGACCAAGGAGCCGGACGCGCGGCTGACTTTACTGTTCGAAGAGCTGGTCCATGCGCGGACGGATCTCGAATGGGCGAGCGCCGTCTACGAGGTGATCAAGCCGGCGATGCTGGCGGCGTTCCGAGACCATGCGGCGAAGACGCAGCAGATCGTCGATCAGCCGACGATCCGTCTGCTGCGGACGGCGATGCTCGATCTCGAGGACCAGATCGCATGGGGGCGCGAGCTGCTGGCATCGCTGAGGAGCGCTTCGTCGGAGCCGGAGGACGGCGCGGAATTCGCCGCGAGGATGCAGAGCTTCCTAACGGCGGCGGGCGGCGTCTCGGGCGAAGGTCCGCGATCGACCGATCTGCCGCGCCGCTGGCGTTCGAACGAGCCGTACGCGATCCCGAAGACGTCGAAGCGCTGCGCGAAGACGATGGGACCGACGACGCTCATCCGCACGAGCGTCGAGCCTCCGCCGGCGGATCCGATCGCGCGCGAGCTCGCGTTCAAGATGCGCGTTCGGCAAGAGGAGATGACCGCCTGCGATTTGATCGCCGGCGTCTTGTATACGCAGCGCAATATGCCCTGGGCGTTCTATCGCGACCTGGCCCGGCACATCTGGGACGAGGCCCGGCACGCCATGTTCGGCCAGGCGGCGCTCGAAGCGGACGGGTACGAGTGGAAGTCTCGCCCGCAATACACGTCGGATTACGACGTTAACGCGGAGAAGATTCCGTCCGCGAAGTACGCATGGCTCAGCATCGGCATCGAGGAAGGCGCGATGGTCAGCCTCGGCAAGAAGAAAGAATTCGAATGGTGCCGGGACGAGGCGAAGCACCCGCTCATGGCGCAGTTCCAGGATTACGATTGGGCCGACGAGGTCGTGCACGCCAATCTGGGGCGGAAGTGGGCGCCGGATTTGATGGGCGAGCCGATCGCCTTCGTTCGCGAGGTGGCGCAGAAGGAGCTGGCCCACTTCTGGTCGGAGGTGCAGCGGGCGGAACGGAAGGCCGCCACATGAGGGCGCTTCGCGGTCGGAGGGGAGTCGTATTGCGAAACGAAGGAGGGCGTTCAAGGTGAAAATCCATGTCATGGCGCGCGAGGAGATCGGCGGCTTCGTCGCCGACTTGTTCGAGCGAACGCTGGCGAGCAAGGCGGACGCCGTCTTCGGACTAACGACGGGCAATACGCCGCTGGAGACGGGCGTCTACCGCGAGCTGGTCCGCCGGGAACGGGAGGGGCGGCTCGACTTCCGGCGGTGCTCGTTCGTGAACCCCGACGAGCAGCTGGGCCTGCCGGGAACCCACCCGGAGAGCTATTACGCCTACATGCGGAAGCACCTGTTCGACGAGATTCGGTTCGACGAGCGCCGATGGGCGATCCCGGACGGCTTGGCGGCGGAACCGGAGGCGGAGTGCGCGAGGATGGAGGCGTTCATCCGCGAGGCGGGAGGCATCGATCTGCAGCTGGTCGGGATCGGCATCAACGGGCATGTTTGCTTCATCGAACCGGCTCCGGCGCTGCCGGCGACTTGCTTCGTGACGGGCATCGCGGAGGTGAATCGGGCGTTGTACGCGCCACTGTTCGGCGGCTCGCTCGAAGCCGTGCCGACGCAGGCGATCACGTTCGGCTGGGGCACCGTGGCGAAAACCCGCAAGCTCGTCCTCGTCGCCGTCGGGGAACGGAAGGCGGAGATCGTGGCGCGCGCGTTGACGGGCCCCGTCACGACGGAGGTGCCGGCTACGCTGCTTCAGCTGCATCCGGACGCGGAGGTCGTCCTCGACCCGGCCGCAGCGCAACGATTGGGGTAACGCGGACGCGGTTCGGTTCTGCCGTACAGGTTCATGCGAATGCGCATGAACCTTTTTCATTTTGTTCCGGCCATAAAAAAAACGCCCCCGACGATAACGTCGGAGGCGCGGAACGCGCGAAACTTACACCCACCACATCTCGCCGAGCGGCTCGCGGATGAGAATCGACTGGAGGTTGCCCACGGCTTTCGTGAAGCCCTCTTCGACGGACATGAGGCCGTCCTCGTGCTCGATCGATACGACGTAGTCGTAGCCGACGAGACGGAGCGCGGAGATGATGTCCGCCCATTCCTTCATGCTGTGGCCGAAGCCGACCGTGCGGAACTGCCATGCGCGATCGAACATCTGCGTGTACGATTGCATGTCGGTAACGCCGTACTTGTTGACGTTGCTCTGCTCGAGCGACGTATCCTTCGCGTGGAAGTGATGGATCGCTCCGGCCTGGCCGAGGTAACGGATCGCCGCGACCGGATCGATGCCCTGCCACCACAGGTGGGACGGATCGAGGTTCGCGCCGATCGCTTCGCTCGTCGCCTCGCGCAAGCGGAGCATCGTCGCCGGCGTATGGACGGAGAAGCCGCCGTGCAGCTCGAGGCCGATCTTCACGTTGCGGGCGGCGGCGAAGTCGCCGGTTTCCTTCCAGTACGGGATGAGCTTCTCTTCCCACTGCCACTTCAAAATCTCTTGATAATCGTTCGGCCACGGCGCGACCGGCCAGTTCGGGTACTTCGCGTCTTCATGGTCCCCCGGGCAGCCGGAGAACGTGTTGACGACGGGCACCTCGAGCCGTTGCGCGAGCTCGATCGTCTTGATGAGATCATCGTGGAATTCCTTGGCGATCGCCTTCTGCGGATGCAGCGGGTTGCCGTGTACGCTAAGCGCGCTAATAATGAGGCCGCGGGACTCGACCGCTTGTTTGAATGCTTTCAGCTTGCCTTCGTCGGCGAGCAAGACGTCCGGGTCGGCATGCGCCTTGCCCGGGTAGCCGCCGGTACCGATCTCGACCGCGCCGAGACCGCTGGCCGCGATGTAATCGAGCGCTTCCTCGAGAGACTTCTGGGCGAACAATACGCTAAATACGCCTAATTTCAAGTGAGTACACCTCCGACAGGAATGGGTCGTACAACCATCACAAATTATACCACTAAAGAAAGACAGGAGAAACCTGTACAATGACGTCATTGTCCCCGAACATTGTATCCGAATGACGCGATTGTTATCATATGTAGAAAGACGTTGCCGCTATCCGCGGCCAGGAGGACCCGAATGAATCGCGAATTGCGAAGAGAAGATATCGAATTGTTGGCCCCCGCGGGCCATTGGGACGCGATGCGCGCGGCGGTCGCCAACGGAGCGAACGCCGTGTTCTTCGGCGTGGAGAAGTTCAACGCCCGCGCGCGCGCCGCTAATTTTCAGACCGACGAATTGCCCGACATTATGTCGTTCCTGCACGCGTACGGCGTGAAAGGGTTTCTTACGTTCAACATCCTCGTGTTCGAGGACGAGATGGAGGACGCGAAGCGATTGATAGAGGCGTGCATCGACGCCGGCGTAGACGCAGTGATCGTACAAGACCTGGGGCTTGTGAAAATGATCCGCGAGCTCTCCCCCGACTTCCCGATTCACGGCTCCACGCAGATGACGATCACGTCGCCGGAAGCGGTCGAGTTCACGAAGCCGTACGGCCTCGAGCGCGTCGTGCTCGGCCGGGAGAACAACTTGAAGCAAATCAAGACGATCGGAGAGCAGGCGCGCCTGCCGATGGAAGTGTTCGTGCACGGCGCGCTGTGCGTGTCCTATTCGGGCCAATGCCTCACGTCCGAGATGTGGGGCGGCCGCTCCGCCAACCGCGGCGAGTGCGCGCAGGCGTGCCGCTTGCCGTACGACATGATGGTGAACGGCGAGCATAAGCCGATGGGCGACATTACGTATCTTCTGTCGCCGAAGGATCTCGCCGCCGTCGAGCTCGTGCCGGAATTGATCGAAGCGGGCGTCACGTCGTTCAAGATCGAAGGACGCCTCAAGAGCCCGGAGTATGTGGCGAACGTGACGAGCAAGTACCGCGCGGCGATCGACAAGTACTTCGACGGCGTCGACGCGAAGCCGTCGAAGGAAGAGATGCTGGAGCTGCAGCAGAGCTTCTCTCGCGGGTTTACGTACGGCTTCCTCGAAGGAACGAACAACAAGAAGCTGGTCGAAGGGACGTTCCCGAAGAGCCGCGGCGTGTTCCTCGGCAGAGTCAAAGAAATGACGCGCGAAGGCGTGATGGTCGAGCTGGAGGCGCCGCTGAAGCGCGGAGACGGTCTCGTGTTCGATGCGGGCGACCCGACGAAGAAGGAAGAGGGCGGCCGCGTCTACGACCTGAAGCAGCGCGGCGCGAAGGTCGAAGGCGAAGTGCCCGGCGGCTTGGTCGAGATCGTGATGGGTCGCAACGACGTCGACCTGAAGCGGGTGCGCGTCGGCGACCGCGTCTGGCGCACGAGCGACCCGGCGCTCGACAAGCGGCTGCGCGCGACGTTCGAGACGGACAAGCCGTACCGCACGTTCCCGGTCAGCGTCAGCGTGCACGGCGAGGCGGGCCAGCCGCTCGTGTCGCTGTGGACGGACGAGTCCATCGGCGCGACGGTCACGGTCGCCTCGGAGCTGCCGCTGGCGGTCGCCGAGAAGCGGCCGATCGACGAGACGCTGCTGCGCGACCAGTTCGGCCGTCTCGGCGGCACGCTGTTCGAGCTTAGCGACATCGACGCGCAGCTGTCCGGCCCGGTCATCGTGCCGATGAGCGAGCTGAACCGGATGCGCCGCCGCGCGGTCGAGCTGCTCGAAGCGGAGCGCCGCCGGCCGCCGGCGTACGTGAAGCGCCCGGCGAGCGCCGACAGCGACGCGGTGAAGCCCGCGCCGCGCCCGGCGAAGCCGCGCCTGACGGCGTTGTGCCGCAACCTCGAACAGGTGCAGGCGGTGGCGTCGCGTACGGACGTCGACTTCATCTACGCCGACTTCGAGTTTATCAAGCAGTTCCCGGCGGCGGTGGAGGCGGTGCATGCGGCAGGCAAGAAAATCGCGCTCGCCACGCCTCGGATTCATATGCCGGGGGAGACGGGGTATTTTCAGAATATATTGCGGTTGAAGCCCGATGCCGTGCTCGTGCGGAATACGGGGGCGGTGTATTGGTTCGCGCGTCACTTCACGATGAACCCGTCGGCGGACCATCCGGAGCTGATCGGCGACTTCTCGCTGAACATCGCGAACCATAAGACGGCGAACTTGTTCCTGAACGATGCGGGCCTGTCCCGGGTGACGCCGTCGTACGACCTCAACATCCAGCAGATGATCGACCTGCTCGGCAAGAGCCCGACGGATCGGATGGAGATCGTGCTGCATCAGCATCTGCCGATGTTCCATACGGAGCATTGCGTGTACTGTACGTTCTTGTCCGAGGGAACCGACTACACGAACTGCGGCCGTCCGTGCGAGGAGCAGCGCGTGTCGCTGCGGGATCGGATCGGCATGTCGCACCCGGTGCGCGTCGACGAAGGCTGCCGCAATACGGTGTACAACGCGATCGAGCAGTCGGGGGCGGAGTATCTCGAAGAGTTCTTGAATCTCGGCGTGCCGTCGTACCGGATCGAGTTCCTCGAGGAGGCGCCGGACAAGGTCGTCGAGGTGCTGAACCTGTACGGCAAGGCGCTGCGCGGCGAGGTGAACGGCACGCAAGTATGGCGTTCGCTGAAGGCGACGAACCAGCTCGGCGTGACGCGCGGGCAGCTGGTGAAGTAAGGCGAGGGGTTATCCTCGACCATAGGTTTTTGAAGCGTCTTTCGCCTTTCCGGCGGAAGGCGCTTTTTTGCATTTTCCATAAAAATGTATAAAATCGTCCCCATTGTCGCACTCTACAAGAGATGGGTATTTTCGGAAGGGGGCATCATCCGACTTATGAACGATTCGCAGCGAACGTTGACGTCGCTCGAGCTCGTACGGCTCGCGCAAGCGCTGAAAGCGGAGGAGCGGTTGACCTGGCTGTTCGCGCAAGGCGCGGCGGAGTGCGAGCAGCCGCAGCTGCGCAGCTACTTCGCGCACCAGGCGGACCGGAACGGCGAGCGCTTGGAGGAGCTTACGAAAGCGTTGCAGACCTATGCGGGAACGGCAGGCCCGGCGCCGAGGAATGCGGGGGTCTTCTCTTGATGTATACGAATACCGTCGATAGAGCCCAATCGATGCGCCGCGGGGAAGCGTCGGACCGCGTCTGGTCCGGCGTCATTCTCGCCGAGCTGCGGCAAGCGGCGATCGGCTACACGGAAGCGGCGTTGGAGTCGACGGCGCCGGACGTCCGCCGCGTCTTCGAGCGGCTCGCGTACGATACGGCGCGGAAGCATGAGCAGCTGACGGCGATCTTGCAGCAGAACCGGCTGCTCGAGCCGGCGTTCGCCGCGCCGTTCGAGGAGGTGCAGCGCGCGGCGGCGCAAGCGGCCGAGACGGTGCGTCTGGCGAAGACGCTCCACCAAGCCGGACGCGTTAGGACGCCTGCAACCGCCGCGGCGCCGAGCGTCCCGCAGATGTCCTACACGCCGCGGATCCAAGGGTACAGCCCATACATGAACATGCAGCAGCCGCCGACGGCGCGGCCGCCGGAGTTCGCGCTTCCGCACAATATGCCGTTCGGCGGGCTGCCGGGGGGTACATATCTGCCCCCGCAGCCGCAGCCCCAAGCGCAGGCGCAGGAAGCGCCGGCGCCGCAGCGCGAGCCCGAGCCGGCCGTATCGTCCGCGTTGCGCGAGGAGACTTCGCTCGCGGCTGTCGCGCCGCCGGCGGCGGAATCGAGGGCCGCCGAGCCGGCGCACGAAGCGGCCCCTACGGCGCCGCCCGCGCCGAAGCGAAGCGGCGGCCGCCGCGCGAAGGCGGGCCCGGCCGTCGAAGCCGGCGCGAACGAACCGGAGCAGCTTACGACATAAGGTGCGGCAGCCCCGACCCAAAATAGCCTTGCGCAAGCCTTCGGGGGAGCGCGGGGCTTTTTTCGTTCATTTTCCGTTATAATTGGGGAAAAGCGAAAATGGGGTGCAACGAATGGAACGACAGCTTGAGACGTACTTCCGCGAATTCATGAACGGCGTACGAGCCCGGCATGCGTTCGATCCGGAGGCCGATCGGGACCAGTGGAGAACCGCGGCCGTCGCGAAGCTCAGAGAGCTGCTCGGAGGATTTCCGGAGGAGAAGGCTCCGCTGGATCCGATTACGACCGAACGCGTCGCGCTCGACGGGTATACGCGGGAACGCGTCGAGATCGTCACGTTCGAAGGCTTGCGAATGCCGATGTACGTGCTGACTCCGGACGGTGCGGATGGTCCGCTTCCGGCCGTTATCGCGTGTCACGGCCACGGCTACGGCGTCAAGGACATCGTCGGTCTAGAGCCCGACGGATCGGAGCGTCGAGGCGATCCGGGCCTCCACAAGGATTTCGCCGTCGCCTTGGTACGCCGCGGCTTCCTGGTGATCGCGCCGGAGCTGCTCGGCTTCGGCGAACGCCGATTCGCGGAGGATGCCGCAGGCGGTCCGAAGGCGAACTCTTGCTTCCGCATCGCCGTGCAACTGCTGATGGCAGGGAAGACGCTGGCGGGGTACCGGGTGTACGAGACGCTGCGGGCCGTCGATTATGTCGAGGGGCGGGCGGACGCGAGGGCGGACCGAATCGGCATCATGGGCATCTCCGGGGGAGGACTGGTAGCCGCCTTCGCGGCGGCGGTCGACGAACGGCTTCGCGCCGCCGTCGTGAGCGGGTACGCGAATACGTTCCAAGGAAGCATCTTGGATCGGAATCATTGCATCGACAATTACATTCCCGGGATGTCGGCGGCGTTCGCGATGTCGGACGCGATCGGCTTGATCGCGCCGAGGCCGCTCCTCGTCGAGAGCGGCGACAAGGATCTCGTGTTCCCTCGCGGCCCGGCGGTCGAGGCGTACGAGGCGCTCCGCGCGATTTATGCCGCGTTCGGGGCGGAGGATCGGCTGCAGGCCGACTTCTTCGCCGGCGGGCACGAGATCGGCGGCGCGGTCGCTTACGATTGGCTGGCTTCGATGCTTGGGGACGAACCGGGAGCGGCGTCGGTATGATCGTCGTCGCGACGATCGGGGCGTGTACCTCTGAGGCAGAACGGGAGTAGGGGGCGCACTTTCTGCACCGACGGCCCCTAAATTTGGCGCGAGTGGGCATTCTATAGGGGAGTGAACAGCCTTGCAGCCTTACCGAAGGGAGGGGACCACCATGGACGACAAACGGCGCCACGAACTCGAGCGGGTGCTCGAAGAGACGCTGCACGACGGCATTATGAACGAAAGGGAGCCGAACGCGAACGAGGAGGCGCGGGAGCGGATCAGCGCCCCGTACGAATATCGCATTCGCGCGGAGCGGGACCCGATCGCCGAGGAGACGAAAATCATCCGCAGTATGGCGAAGGAGCCGGACGGCAAGTACGACGATTATGCCAAATCATAGGTTTGACATGCCTTTGCGCCTCGTTTAGACTGGAAAAAGAAGAACAAATGTTTCGTGTCTTTTCATGTTCAACGATTCAGAAAGTATATCCTGCGGAGGGAATACCTGAATCGTCTCGGTAAGCGGGCACCGTCTTGCAAAGACGGCGAAGCCGTTTATCCTTGGGGGGCGTCATGGTCGAGCGGATCGTCGAAGAATGGAAGCATGTTTTCAAGCTGGATCCGGATAAGCGGATCGGCGATGAAGCGTTGGAAGCCTTATGTTTGTCCGGTACGGACGCCATCATGGTCGGAGGGTCGAGCGGGGTCACCTATGACAACACGGTCGACCTTTTGTCGCGCCTGCGCAGGTACGAATTGCCTTGCGCGCTCGAGGTGACGACGCTGGACGCGGTCGTGCCCGGGTTCGACGCGTATTTGATCCCGGTGGCGCTGAACGCCGGCGACCCGGATTACCTCGTCGGCCGACACATCGAGGCGCTGAAGCGATACGGCAGCCTGCTGCCGAAGGAAGGGACGATCGCGGCCGAAGGGTACGTGATCGCCAATCCGGATTGCGAGGCGGCGCGCGTCGCCGGAGCGAAGCCGGTCGACGAGGCGGACATCGTCGCGTATGCGAGATTCGCCGACCGGCTGCTCCGGCTGCCGATCGTCTATATCGAATATTCCGGCGCGTTCGGCGATATGGAAGCGGTCGCGCGGGCGCGGGCGGCGCTGACGAACGGCGCGAGGCTGTTCTACGGCGGCGGCATCGACGGCGCGGAGAAAGCCGCGGCGGCGGCTCGGGCGGCGGATACGATCGTCGTCGGCAATATTATTTATCAATCTTTGGCTCGTGCGCTCGACACCGTTCGGGTTGTACAATCGTAGGGTCGGGTTACGGAGCATTTTCATAGATTTAGGGTAGAAAGGTTTGAGCGCTCATGATAGATATTCTGGATGCGGTGAAGAAGCTGAATCCGCGGCAGCGGCAGGCGGTCGAGGCGACGGACGGTCCGCTGCTCATTCTCGCGGGCGCGGGAAGCGGCAAGACGCGGGTGCTGACGCACCGGATCGCGTATTTGATCGGACAGAAGAAGGTAGCGCCGTGGAGCATCTTGGCGATCACGTTCACGAACAAGGCGGCGCGGGAGATGCAGGATCGCGTCGGCAAGCTCGTCGGTCCGCAGGGGCAGGATATTTGGGTATCGACGTTCCACTCGATGTGCGTGCGCATTCTGCGGCGGGACATCGGACGGATCGGCTTCTCGCAGAGCTTCTCGATTCTCGATTCCGGGGACCAGCTGTCCGTCATTCGGAACTGCATGAAGGATCTGAACATCGATACGAAGAAGTTCGAGCCCCGGGCCGTACAGGCGGCGATCGGCAACGCGAAGAACGAGTTGATCGATCCGGCGCAATTCGAGCGGAAGATCGGCGATTATTTCGACGGCCTCGTCGCCAAGGTGTATAAGAAGTATCAGGAGCGGCTGAAGGCGAACAATTCGCTCGACTTCGACGACCTGATCATGACGACGATTCGACTTTTCAAAGAAGAGCCTCAAGTTTTAGAGTTCTACCAGAACAAGTTTCAATATATTCACGTGGACGAGTATCAGGATACGAACCGGGCGCAATACATGCTGTGCCGCATGCTGGCGGACAAGCATCATCGCATCTGCGTCGTCGGCGATTCCGATCAGTCGATCTACAAGTGGCGGGGCGCGGACATCTCGAACATCCTCAACTTCGAGGAGGACTACCCGGAAGCGAAGTCGATCCTGTTGGAGCAAAACTACCGCTCGACGTCGAACATTCTGAACGCCGCGAACGAAGTCATCAAGAACAATCCGGGACGCAAGCCGAAGAATCTGTGGACGGACGCGGGCGAAGGCAACAAGATCCAGCTGTACTTGGCGGATTCGGAGCATGAGGAAGGGTATTTCATCGCCGGCACGATCCGGAAAAATCGCAATAACGGCAAGGCATACGCCGATCATGCAATTTTGTACCGGACGAACGCGCAGTCGCGCGTCATCGAGGAAGTGCTGATCAAGTCGGACATCCCGTACCAGATCGTCGGCGGCGTGAAGTTCTACGATCGGAAAGAGATCAAGGACTTGCTCGCGTACTTGCGGCTGATCTCGAACCCGGACGACGACATCTCGTTCGCGCGCGTCGTCAACGTGCCCAAGCGCGGCATCGGCGACACGACGATCGACAAGCTCGGCGCGGCCGCGGCCGCTCGAGGGGTGTCGATGTACGCGATGATCGACGGCATCGGGCAGGTGGACGTGACGGGGCGGGCGGCGACGGCGCTGCGGGAGTTTAAGGAAATTATCGATAATTTATCCCGCATGGTCGAGTATTTATCCGTCACGGAGCTGACCGAGAAGACGCTGGAGCTGACGGAGTACCGGATGGAGCTGCAGCGGGAGAACACGTTGGAGTCCAAGGCTAGGCTCGAAAATATCGACGAATTCCTGTCCGTCACGCAGGACTTCGAGAAGCGCAACGAGGACAAGTCGCTCGTTTCGTTCCTTACGGACCTTGCGCTCATCGCCGACATCGATTCGATGAACAACGATCCGGAGGAAGGCAACGACGCGGTCGTGCTCATGACGATGCACAGCGCGAAGGGGTTGGAGTTCCCGGTCGTGTTCATCGCCGGCATGGAGGAGAACGTGTTCCCGCACAGCCGTTCGGCGAATGATCCGGAGGAGCTCGAGGAGGAGCGCCGGCTCGCGTACGTCGGCATCACCCGCGCCGAGAAGGAGCTGTTCCTGACGTGCGCGCGCATGCGGACGTTGTTCGGACGGACCGCGGCGAACGGGCCGTCGCGATTTCTGCAGGAAATTCCGGAGGAGTACAAGGAAGTGGTGTCGCCGGGACGGCCGACGTTCGGCGCGCGGCCGAGCGGCTTCGGCGGCGGCGGAGGCGGGTTCGGCGGATCGTCGTTCGGCAGCGGGCCGAGAGGCGGCGGGGCGTCGGCGCTCGGCGACGCGGCGAAGAGCGCCTTCACGGCGGGCCCGCCGCGCGTGACGAAGACGCAGCCGACGTTCGCCGGAGGCAGCGCCGCGGGCGCCGACTTCGCGCCGGGCGACAAGGTCGCCCACGGCAAGTGGGGGACGGGTACGGTCGTGTCGGTGCGCGGGGACGGCGACGACAAGGAGCTGCAGATCGCGTTCCCGGCGCCGGTCGGCGTGAAGAAGCTGCTGTCGCGGTTCGCGCCCATCACGAAGGTGTAGCGGATAGAGGCATCCAAGAATAGCGAACAGCGATGTTCGCTATTTTTGCGGAAAGGCGCGGCGGAAATAAAGAACCAGGACGTTCGTTATTCCGCCGTCTTTCGGGTTATCATGGGAAATAACTACCTATAGTCGGAGGTTGGCGCGGATGACGGCGACGGCGAAAGAGCAAATGCGGCGGCTCGTGGATGAGCTCAATCATCACAATTATTTGTATTATACGTTGGATCGGCCGGAGCTGAGCGACGCGGAGTACGACAAGCTTTACGATCGGCTGACGGCGCTGGAGCGGGAGACGGGCGAGGTGCTGCCGGATTCCCCGACGCTGCGGGTCGGCGGCGGCATCCTGAAGGGCTTCGAGCCGCATAGACATCTAGCCCGGCTGTGGAGCCTTGACAAGGCGCAGACGAAGGACGATCTGCTTGCGTGGCATACGCGGGTACAGAAGCTCGTGAACGATTACAACGAGAAAAACCCGGACGCGCCGCTGCCGGCGCCGTCGTTCGTGCTCGAGCTGAAGTTCGACGGGTTGACGCTCAATTTGACGTACGACGGCGGGGAGCTCGTACAGGCGTCCACGCGCGGGAACGGCACGGTCGGGGAGGGCATTCTTGCGCAGGTGCGCACGATTCGATCGGTCCCGGCAAGCATTCCTTACAAGAACGGCGTCCTTGAAATCCAGGGAGAAGGCTTCATGTATTTGTCCGTCCTACAGAAATACAACGAGACGGCCGCCGAGCCGCTGAAGAACGCGCGCAACGCGGCGGCCGGGGCGCTCCGCAACCTGAATCCGGCCGTGACGGCGGAGCGCAAGCTCGACGCGTTCTTCTACAACGTCGGGTATACGTCGGAAGACCGCCCGTTCTCGACGCATGTGGAGATGCTCGAGTTTTTGCGCGCCAACCGCTTTAAAGTCAATCCGTACGCGCGGCACTTCGATTCGATCGAGGCGGTGCACGACGAGCTGACGCGGCTCGCCGGGACGCGCCGCGAATTGGACTTCCTGATCGACGGGGCCGTCGTCAAGGTGAACGACCTGCGCACGCGCGAGGCGCTCGGCTACACGGATAAATTCCCGCGCTGGGCGGTGGCGTTCAAGTTCGAGGCCGAGGAGACGACGACGGTGCTGAACGACGTCGTCTGGAACCTGGGTCGCACCGGCAAGCTGACGCCGCTGGCGCTCGTGGAGCCGGTCGATATCGCGGGCGTAACGGTGTCGAACTGCACGCTGAACAACATGGACGACATCGAGCGCAAGGGGCTGCGGTACGGCATCGGCACGGAAATTTACATTCGCCGCGCGAACGACGTCATCCCGGAAATTCTGGGCAAGGCGTCGGAAGAAGTCGGGCGCGAGGTCGTCGCGCCGACGGTATGCCCGGCGTGCGGGCACGAGGTCGAGCAGCGGGGCGCGCATCTGTTCTGCCCGAACAAGCTCGGCTGCAAGCCGCAGATCGTCGCGCGGGTGTCGCACTTCGCCACGCGGGACGCGATGGATATCGAGACGTTCAGCGAGAAGACGGCGGAGCAGCTGCTGGAGGAGCGCGACGTGAAGGATCCGGCGGACCTGTATTACCTGACGAAGGAAGATCTGGTCGGCCTGACGCGATTCGGAGAGAAGAAGGCGCAGAAGCTGATCGAAGCGATCGACAAGAGCAAGACGCGGGACCTGGCGTCGTTCTTGTTCGCCCTCGGCATTCCGAACACGGGGAAGACGACGACGAAGATGCTGGCGGACCATTACCGGTCGCTCGAAGCGATCATGAAGGCGACGCCGGAGGAGCTGGTCGGCTTGCCGGACGTCGGCGGGATCGTCGCGGACAGCATTCACACGTTCTTCGCGGACGATCTCGTGCAGGAATCGGTCGCGCGGATGCTGGCCGCGGGCGTGAACCCGCATGTCGAGGAGGCGCCGGCCGTCGACGCGGAGACGCTCGCGGATTCGCCGTTCTTCGGCAAGACGGTCGTGCTGACCGGCACGCTGCCGACGATGACGCGCGACGAGGCGGCGAAGCTGCTCGAGGCGCGGGGCGCGAAGGTGGCCGGGAGCGTATCCAAGAAGACGGACTTCGTCATCGCGGGGGAGAGCGCCGGCAGCAAGCTGACGAAGGCGCAGGAGCTCGGCGTCGCGATCATCGACGACGAAGCGACGTTGCGCGGCATGCTGGGCATCGAATAACAAGAAAGCCGCGGGAGCGTAGGGGATCAACCCCTGAACTGTGACCCGTAAGATGGACACTTTGAAAAAAGTGACCCTCTTACGGGTCATTTGTGTTTTAATCAGACTACACGAGGATGCGGGGCTGAC